>JAITRD010000193.1 GCA_031288575.1 Treponema sp.
GGGGCAAGGATATCCCGGTGCTGTTCCCCGGTAATCCGGGGGTCATCCGTGTCCTGGGCGCTATAGTAGATGCCGTCCGCCTTTGCCTCGGAAATAATCCGCCGCACCAGGATCGCCAAATCCCCGGCGGCTACCGTAAGGGCGTGGATTACCGCGTCTCGATCTTCGGTGATAAAATCCGCCAGAATACGGTCGGGGGCTAAAGCCTGCCCGGCGCGGGCAAACTTAAAGAGGGTTGCCGGGGCAAAGATATTATAAAAGGTCATCACCTCGGAACCGAAGGCGCCTGTGATGGTCTTGGCAAAGGCGATTTGCCTCTCTATCCAGGGGTGATCCTCCCCGATGGAGACCATATCCCGCAGTTCCCTGGCCCGCCGGGCCTTGCGGAAAATTTCGTTGGGGTATACAAAAAAGCCGTCGGTCATGATCTTAACAAAATCGGGCTGAAAATCCCGATAAAATTTCTGGTGCCCCCCCAGGTTGATATCCAGAAGTTCCGGATTTTCAAATAGGTCCAGCAGTTCGTCGGCGGCAAAATGAAACCAAAACCCGACGGGGACCCGGTCCGCCGGTTCATTATGGAAGGTCCGTAATAACAATTCCCGTTTCGTCATAGATATGCTTTACCAGGGATTTTCCGGTATGTCAATAAGGGCCATCCGCGGGGCCCTGCATTTACTTTTATCGCCAAATATTGAAGCGTAACAAAAATGACCGGCTGGGAGGGAAAAATCCCCATGGGGACACGCTTGCTTTGCACGAGAAGGTTTTGTCCTTGTCCTTGAGAGTCAGATGGCGCAAAGCTTCGGTCAAGTGTCCCCATGGGGATTTTTCCCTCCCAGCCGGTCGTATTGTTCCGTTGAGGGAGGTTTAGGCGGTAAAGGCGGGTGTCCCTTGAGGGGGAAGAGATTTCTGGATGAAGGAGGGAAAACGGGCTATCTGCCGCACGGGGGAGGGAGTGAGCAGCTTAATGCTCCGCTGTCATAGGGTCTTTCGTTTGCGGTTTAAGTTAAATGTAGATGCAGGAGCCTGTCCGGGACGGCGGTTATCTGTCTTCAAAGAAAAATTAACCCATTCCCTGATTGGTTTTGTAGATCCGGTTTATCTGTTCTTCCAGGTAGAGAAGGGAACCCCGTTCTACCTGATAGTGGTAGCGGATGGGCCGGTGGCTTTCTTCAACGGATTTAAGGATCAGGGCCTCGAGGGGGGTGGAAAAGAGATCGTAGTTCGGGGGGAGCAGGAACCGGTCGCATTCCCGGATCATCTGAGCAAGGCTGTCCCCTTCGCCGAAGTAGGCTGCCTTAACGGGGCGGAGGAGTTTCCCGTATTCCCCGCAGGCCCGGAGCATCACCTGGGCAAAACGCCGGCTGGCGCAGACAATGCCGAGCCGGGTGTCGGGGGGAATGGCCGCAAGTTCCAGGGCGGTGCCGGTGGCGATAGCCATGACGAGCCGGATAGGCTCCCGGCCGTTAAGCATTTTCCGGGCAAGATCCTCATGGTGGGTGGGGGTGGTTACCACCAAATCCGCAAGGGGATTAAAGGGGTCCGGCGTTTCCAGGACTTCCTCCAAAAGATATTTAGACACCTCCGTATGGGGCAGTTCCACAATCTGGCGGTACATTACCGAAAGGGCTTCCGGAGAACAGTCTACCGCCGCCACGGATACTTGCCGAATCTGATCTTCCCGTTCCCGGAGTTTGAGATCCAGAAATATCCGGATGTCCTTGGGGGAGAAGGCAAGCCCTTCCATCTCGTCCAGCAACTGGTCAATGGCGGCCATGGCCTTTACCTTGGCGGTCCCCCTTTCAACTTCCTTGGGAAAGGCGACAAAGGTTCCGCTTCCCCGCTTTTTTTTAATAAGCCCTTCCTGTTCCAGCATATCGTAGGCATGTTTAATGGTGCCATGGGAAATATTGTTTTTGTCCGCAAGGACCCGCACTGTAGGGAGGCGGTACCCCGGGGGCAGAATTCCCAGGCTAATATCCCGGGCAATGCGGTCCATAATCTGCCGGTAAATAGGGATACGGTTTGCGGTATCTATCGTTATCTCCATGCAATACTCCATTTCTTACATATATAAATGTGCCATAACAATAAAAAGTGTCAAGTCCGGTTAAAAAAATAGTATCTATTAATTATTTATTTGATATATATAAATTCTAAAATAACTATATAAGTATAAAAAGCGATATAGTTATTTTGGAAGAAATTTGACATCAATAATGGAATTATTATAATTAAAAAAGATTCTTTTAAACAATTTGCTTGAAAACATCTTAATTCCAAAACATGAGGAGAATTATCGTGTCCGGTGCTATGCTGACCCAATTATTATACTGCTTTTGTCTGTTAAGCGTCCTGCTGCTCCTGGGTGCCCTTTTGCGGGGGCTTATTCCCGCTTTCAGGAAGCTCTTTCTGCCCGCCTCGGTGATCGGCGGATTTATCGGCCTTTTGATTGGGC
Source organism: Treponema sp. (assembly GCA_031288575.1). Lineage (GTDB taxonomy): Bacteria > Spirochaetota > Spirochaetia > Treponematales > Breznakiellaceae > JAITRD01. Next base: position 2,462 of record JAITRD010000193.1, read on the forward strand.
CGATCATTTGGCAAGGGGGCGGGATACCCTTTCCCAGGGAATGGATAGCCACCTGGTCCGCCCTGCCGGGGATCCTCATCGTTCCGGTGGTGGCCGCCACCCCCCTGGGGATGGCATTCAGCAAATCAAAAAAATCCGCGGGAAAAACATCCGCCAATGTGATTAAAACCTTTGCCATCTTTTTTGGCATCGGTTCGGTCCAACTCCTTATCGGCATCATGGTCCGGCAGCTATTTGTCGGAGGGGGCATGGACCTCTATGCCCCCTTCGGATACGAGCTTCCCATGGGTTTTAGCGGCGGCCACGGTACGGCGGGGGTGATAGGGAGCTATTTCAAGGGCCTGGAGCTTTCCTATTGGGAGATAGCCCAGGGGGTTACCACCACCACGGCTACCTTCGGCCTTATCGGGGGGATGATCATCGGGATCATCGCCATTAACGTGGCGGCCCGGACCGGGCAGACCGTCATCCTTACCAAACCAGGGGATATTCCTCCGGATATGGCCAGGGGCTACCAGATGGACCCGGAAAAACAGCAGAGCACGGGGAAAGAAACCACCATGAGTTCCTCCATTGAGTCCCTAACCTTTCACCTGGCGGTGATCCTGAGCGCCTGCGGTCTGGCCTATATCCTCATGAACCTTATCAAATATTTTAAGGTTCCCCTGGTAAACCAGATCCCCATTTGGGCCTGGGCCATCGTCGTCATGTTCGCGGTGAATTTTTTTATTCAAAAAATCGGCCTGGGGGACCTCATCGATCGTAAAACCAAATCCCG
>JAITRD010000212.1 GCA_031288575.1 Treponema sp.
TACACCAGGAAAAGTGTAAATGACGAAAGCGCCATGAGCATGACCGCATAGACAAAGGACATCGCAAGGGCATTGAGGCTGGCGGCTTCCTCACTGGTTGCCTTGATAACCGGCCCCAGGGGCACCATAAAGGGGTGATAAAGGAATACGGTAAGATCGTATTCGGACAGCGTGGAATTGAAATTCAACGCAATCACCGAGAGCAGGGTAGGAAGGATGATGGGCAGAATCACCCTGACCATGGTGTAGAAAGAACTTGCCCCAAGGCTTTGGGCCGCTTCTTCAAGAGCTTTATCAACGCTGAAAAATGAAGCTTTGACCATACGCAGGGAAAAAGGAATCTTTACTATAATATAACCTATAAGCAGAATATAAGTGGAACCGATAAGCACCCAGTTAAACATCAGAAGCCGCCGGGTGTCATAGCTGGTCATAAGCCCCATGGCGATCATGGTTGAAGGAAGCATCCAGGGGATGAGCATGCCGTATTCAAACACAGCCGAGAGCCTGCTTTTCCCCCTATGCAGAACCCTGCAAACCACAGTTACCAGGAGCGTAACCAGGATTGCGGCTGCGGCGGAATAAAGGGTACTTACCGTAAAGGGTTTAAAGGCATTGGGGGATGTGAAAAATTCCCTATAGTTGGCGAGGGTAAGATCCCCGACCTTAAGTGTCCCGGCCATTATCGCAATCGAATTGGAGAACGAGAACAGGATCACCAGGACTATCGGAGTAATATAGATCAAGAATAAAAGGTAAGCCGTCCCGTGGGCAAACCAATTGAGCATAGGATTGCTTATTTTGCTTTTTATCAGGTTTGATTTTACCTTGGAGATGGAAATATAGTGCCCTTTTTTTTCAAAATGATTAAAGAAAAACAGAAGTATCATAGTCGCGGCTCCCAATATAACCGACATGAGAGCGGCTATATCCCTGGAAAAGGGAGCCTTGGCAAATTCGATGATCATGGGATTGATGGTCTGAAAATCGATACCCCCCACAACCAGAGGGGCCGACACCGCGCTGAGCCCCCCGATAAACGTAAGGATAGTCAGCGCAAAGAATGTGGGCCTTAAAACAGGCAGAACCACTTTGATAAAAATTTTCAAAGGCGGGGCTCCCAGGTTACGGGCAGCCTCAATGGTCTGATAGTCAATGCCTCTGATTGCGTTGGTCAGGAAAACAATATGGTTAGAAGTACCCGCAAAAGTCTGGATAAAAATAACCGCGAAATATCCGGTAAACCAGCGGGGGTTTAAATCCGGAAAAAGATTCAGCAGGAAATGGGTTATTATCCCGTTTTGCCCGTAAACGAATTTATAGCCCGTGCAGAGCACGATACCGCCGTAAACCAGGGTGCTCATATAGCCCAATTTGAGGATCTTTGCGCCTTTGATATCGAGGTATTCGGTAAAGAACACCAGCAGAGTCCCCGAAATATTTACCGTTATAACCATTGACAGGGCAAGGATAAAACTGTTCCTGATTGATCGCATGGCCCTGGCGGATGACAAGAGCTTCCTGAATGTTTCCAGGGTAAAACCAATGCCCCCTTCCTTGTAGAAAATATTTATGATCATCTGAATATTGGGGTAAACCAGGAGGGCCGCTATTACCCAGAGAATGCCGGTTTTGATCAATGCGCCGCCGGGACTGAATTGAAAAGTCCGCTTGGCTGTTTTAATTTCCATAATGTACCGCCGGTTTTCCGCTGCTAAATCAGCATAATATCATCAATACAAAAATACAAATTCCGTTCATCTCCGGTGTTGAGGAAAGGAGAGCCGTCATTTTTTTCAAGACACTTTAAGAGCGTGTCTTCAACCTGAAAGGTATATTTGATATAAAGGCCGTAATATTCCCGGTCGGTCACGATCCCGGGAAAATAGACCTTACACCTGGGAGTGGGCGCGATACTCAGGCGTTCAACCCTGATAAATCCCCGTTTGCCGGCCTCCGGTTTTTTCCCGCTTTGGATCGCCGCTTTTTCAACCAGGGCCGGAGGAAGACGGTTAATGTCGCCTATAAAGTCGCAGACAAATTCGGTTGTCGAATGATTGTATATTTCGTCCGGAGTTCCTACCTGTTCAATTTTTCCCTTGTTAAAGACGGCGATTCTGTCCGAAAGGGTGAGGGCTTCCTCCTGATCGTGGGTAACGTAGAGGGTGGTAATTCCCAAATCCCGCTGGAGCCGCTTCAATTCTCCCCGCAGTCCCAGCCTGAGTTTCGCGTCCAGATTGGAAAGCGGTTCGTCCAGGCAAAGGATTTCCGGTTTCATCACAATGGCCCTGGCCAGGGCTACCCGCTGCTGTTGTCCCCCGGAAAGTTCGGACACGTTCCGCAAAAGCTGGCTGTCGCTGAGATCTATCTTCTTTGCCACGGCCCGCACTTTTTCGGCGATGATTTTTTTGTCCAGCTTGAGGACCCTCATGCCGAAGGCGATATTCTCAAACACATTCATAGACGGGAAAAGGGCGTAGCTTTGAAATACGATGCCGATTTTCCGTTTTTCTACCGGTACGCCGGTAATGTCTTTGCCGTTTACTTCGATGGTCCCTCCGGCGGGACTGATAAAGCCCGCCAATGCGCGGAGGGTAGTCGTTTTGCCGCAGCCTGAAGGCCCCAGGAAAGTAAAGAATTCTCCTTTGTTGATGTTAAGATTCAAGCCGTCTATGGCGGTGAAATCGCCGTAGTTGATGCGAATATCCCTGAACTTTATCATGGCATTACCTTCCGGGGAGGCGGCGATGAAGCCGTCTCCCGCTGATTAGTTTTTCCCTTTACTTCACAAATTCAAGTTGAATTTTTTCCATCCATTTATCAAGATTTTCGGTAGCCAGACTCCAGTCGATACTCTGGGGATGGATCTTGGCCATGGCGTCGTTGAGTTCCTGGGTAAAGCTGCTATAAGTTTCCTTATTGGTGGGCATATGGCCGAACAGGGCCGACCATTCGTTCTGTACTTCGGTAGACCCAAACCAGTCGACCCATTGTTTGGCCCTAGCTTCGTTTTTCCCGGTTTTTATGATACCAATACTTTCCCATACATAGGGTATGCCTTTCGGCGGAACCACAAAATCCAGATGGGGAACATTGCGTTCCTTTTTCCGCAGCAGGAGGCCGGACAGCCAGAGTTCGCCGATGCTGTATTCGTCGCCGGCGGCTACCGCGCCGAACCAGTCTTCCCCGCTTTGCTCTACGTGGCCGTTCTGGATAAATTGCCTCATCACCTCCCAGCCCTTGTCTGAAACTCCGTACAATCCTTTGGGATCGGCATGCTCAATCAGGATGCTTGAAATAATCATCCGGGCGGTACCGCCGCCAAGGCCGAGAAGGAAATATTTACCCTTATATGCGGGGCTGGTCGCCAGATCGATCCAGTCTTTTGCAATTGTTGCGGAAGTATAGACATTGGTATTGTAAAACATGATAAGAGGTGAAACGCCCATGGCATAAAAGAGACCGTTGGGATCGGCGAGGGCGGGATCTATCTTGTTCAGCCAGGCAGGTTCGAATTTATAGAGCACGCCGGCTTTGACGAGTTTCCCAAAATCCACAGCGTTGGCGCCAAAGACTATATCCGCCACAGGGTTGTTTTTTTCGGCAATCACACGGTTGATCAGATCCCCGCCGCCCATATTCATTACCTGAAGGTTAAAACCCGCTGATTTGGATTTTTCGGCAAGCCAATCACCGCGCTGATCGCCCCCTGAGTTGGTATAAAGCACCAGAGGAGAGGATTGGTCGGATGATCCTGTCGCCCAAACCGGGGAAACCGAAAGGACGAACAAAACCAGTATCGTTATAGAACACCGATTACCGAACTTGAAAAAACTTCTCACACTTTGCCTCCAAAAAATAATTTTAAAACCCCGGCTTATACCGGCGTTTTAATCACCACAGTTCAATTTCCCGTCCAGGTATTCCCTGAGCAGCATGGGCCAGTCGGTTTGAATAACGTCAAAACCTTTTTCCACAAACCAGCCCCAGTTGTCTTCCGGTCCTTCGGTTATGGCGTGGTAATCGTCTTTTCCCGCCGCAAGGATGATCCAGTCGTTCAGGGTGATGGCGTTGCCCCAAAGCATGATGCCCCGGCTTTTCAAGTCTTTTAAAAAACCGTCCGAAACAATGGGGTCTTTGATGCCGCCGAATACCAGTTCCGCCATGCAATAGTTGATTTTGTAATCCTTTAGACATTCTTCTTCTCCCGGATCTTTGAGGATGGGCATATAGGCCAGGGCCGGGGAAAGGGATTCCAAAAGCACCAGTTCCTCACGGACCGGAGAAGATTTTATGATGATCTGGCTTTCCATGCCCGTTCTTTTTATGAGGCTCAGGATTTCTTTCCAGTAAAAATACGCACGGTCGATATTGATAAGGCATCTTCCCCGCAGGTGTTCAAACACCTCCTCAAGCCTGTTGGGTCTTTCGGAAGTCAGCTCCAGGGACGGATTATGGAGATAGAGGGAGTCTATATAAGAAGAATCCATTTTCCTGATATTGACGGTACTCCCCAGAATCAGAGGTTCCGTACCGTCGTGGAAGGCGTAAAAGACCCCATCCTTCGACATGGCCGCGTCTATTTCGAGAATATCCGCCTTCTGGCGCAGGGCGCACTCGTATGCCGGGATCGTATTGTTGATAATCGAGCCTCCGCTAGTCCCCCGGTGGGCGGCGATGAGGATGCCTTTCTTTTCTTTCAGTTCCAAAACACGTTCACGAAAATCCATATCTGTCCTTCCCTATGTTATCTGTATAGGGCCAATTATAAGACTAAAATTGAAACGTGTCAATAAAAATTTTAATTATAGAATTTTTACTAAATTAATATGATTAAATGATAAAATTAAGGTTAAAATGTGGTTAATTAATATAGCATAAAAAATGATGTTTTTACGTTTCAAAATATATAATAGCAAAGCCGAAGAAATCGAAAGGGGCTATAAAATCAATCCCGGGAAATGGCGCCTTTCCAGGAAACAGCGCCAGGGGAGGCCGGAATTTACCCGCTACATACCGAGCGCAAAACAGGCGATTTCTTTTGTGAACTTTGCCTATTCTTTGCGGTCTTTTTTTTCTTGATCCCTTCCCCGCTGTTCCTCTGGGTATATGGGCAAAGCCCGCAAAGCCTTTTAATGTTACATTGCTGTTATACATTGTTTATACGTTTCAAATTTAAGGCTTCCGGCTCCGCAGCTTTACAAATTTTGAAAATTCCTCTATTCTCAAAAAAAGAGGAATCCGATTTGGTAACCATGAGGGACATCGCAAGACTGGCCGGCGTTTCCTGCGGGACAGTTTCCAATGTAATGAACCGGAGAGGCAATGTCAGCACCAAAAAAATACGCCTGGTGGAAGAAGCGGTCCGCCGGCTGGGGTATAACGCCAATGCCCAGGCTCAAAAGCTCCGCCAGGAAAGCAGCAGACGCCTGTCCCTTATCCTCCCGGATATAAAACAGACGGTATACAGTATTTTCTATACCGGTCTTAAGTCTCTGTTTGAGGAAGAGAATTACGACGTTTCTCTGTACCTGACCGGCAACTCGCCGGAAGCAGAGCACCTTTGCCTGCAGAAAGCCCTGTCCGAAAGGCCGGAATACATTATCACCTTTTCATGCGCCGGGAATGCCGGGGAATACAAAAATATCGGATCAAAGGTGATTTTTATCAATAATCCCTTCATAAAGCCGGGGATAAACCAGTTTTCCCTTTCCTTCGATTTTAAATCTTCCGCCCTTTCTTTTGCGGAGTATATTGAAACAAAAAAATATTCAACCATAGCTTTGTTGTTTGATTCCCCTGTGGCGCCTGAGTTCCGGTACTTTCACAAGGTCCTGAAAGAAGAACTTGAACAGGACCAGGTTAATTTGATTCCCTTCTTTTACGATTCCCGCCAGATCTACCACGGCGCCGCCGCCCTTCTTGCCCATGTGCCGGCGGCCGATCTGGTCATCGTTAATAATCCCGATTATGGCGATAAACTAAGGCACATAAGGGATTTCCTGGACTGCCCTCTGCCTGAGATCCTGAGCTTCGGCATGAGCGAAACGGTTCGCTCTTCCTTATATCCGAGGTACGAACTGGATTACCGGCATTTGGCCAGGGTGGTTTTTGACACGGTTAAATCCGGCTCGATTGAAGAAACCAAACCCGGTCAATCCCTTGTAATAAAAGCCAGGGGTTTTGCCCGGAGCCGGAAGGAAATTCCCTCCCAAAACAAGATCCGGGAATTAACGCTTCTTACGGTTACCAGCCCTACGGCGGACATTCTTTCTACCCTGACGCCCTATCTCAAGCGCTGCACGGGACTCAACCTCAAAATAGCGGCCCTGCCCTATGATGAACTGTCCCAGTTTCTTGCTTCCGGCAGGGCCCGCAATTTCGATCTTGTCAGAATTGACACGTCCTGGAGCGCCCGTTTTGAGAGGGAACTCTACCATCCCCTGGGAGAATGGGTTCACCGGGTCAAGCCTCTCTCCGGCGCATTCCTGCCCGCAATCAACAAGGTCTTTGTGCCCGATATACGCGCTTTGTTTTCTATCCCCTTTGATCCCAGCATACAGATGCTTTTCTACCGCAGGGATCTTTTTGAAAACGCCACCGTTAAACGTTTGTTTTATGAAAAGACAAAAGAAAAACTGGAAGTTCCGAAAACCTACGGAGAATATGACCGTATAGCCGCTTTTTTTTGCGCCTCCGCCAACGGGGAGTCTCCGGTATGCTACGGTACTACGATGGTTTACGGGAGCGCGTCCGTGGCGGCCTGCGAACTCCTGCCGCGGATAAGGGCCATGGGGGACGGCATTTTTGACAAGGCGGGCAATATCTGCGTCAATACTCCGGTTTTTAGAAAAGCCCTGGAAGAGTATCTGAAATTGAAGCCTTACAGCGGCCCGGAGATAAATTTCTGGTGGGGAGACGCCTTGAAATTATTTTCCTCCGGCCTTTCGGCCATGACCATCGTATTCATGAATCACGTATCGGGCATCGTAAGAACCAGCGATCCGGAACTGTCGATGAAGGTAGGGGCCGCCCCGGTTCCGGGTAATTTTCCCCTCCTGGGAGGCGGAACTATCGGCATTTCCGCCCAGAGCAGGAAAATCGATCCCTGTATCGAATTTTTCAATTGGGTTTACAGCGATGAAATCGCCAATATGATCACCCTCCTGGGCGGGCTTTCTCCCTGCAAATCGGTTTTTGAGAACGAAGAGATCCTGGAGATCTATCCTTGGCTCAGAAATATGGAGGAGCATTATACCCGGGGATGGAGGAGAATCAGCAGTAAAAAACATCCCCATTTCGACACCCACCAGTTTGAACAGATCCTGGGCAATGCGGTGCGGAACGCCGCCATGGGCATAGACAGCCCGGAAGAGGCCCTGGCGAAAGCCCAGGCCGAGTGCGACCGGGAGTTATAAGCGACGGGGCCATTCTTTACTTCAGATACGCACTCACCCTGGCGGCGAAGCTCTCGTCCGCGGCGGCTTATTTTGCAAGGAAGGGCCTTGCTTCCGCCGCGTAGGCCGGATCGAGGGCAGCCAGTTTTGCCATGAGGAGTTTGAGGTCCTCAAAAGCGGGCCGCTTGAGGGATTCGTCCCTAGGAACGCGGTCAAGGCTGCAAAGCGGCCGCATAGAACCGTGGGATGAAGGATAACCGGGCCGAGGAATTGAAGCGGAGAGCCCGGTCCCCGCCTTGGGCAGGGGTACGCCATAAAAAGCTTGTGCTACAGGCTGCCGGGCAAAAAGAAAGGGGCTCCTAAATTTGCAAGCGCTCGGCGTGATGGTAGGCTTCCGTCCGCAGGGCTTTGACCGAATCGTCCTGAATATAGTCGTCGAAGGGCATCAAGCGGTCGATGAGGCCCGCCGGGAGGATTTCGATGATCCGGTTCGCCACGGAATTGACGAATTGGTGGTCGTGGGAGTTGAAGAGGATGACGCCGGGGAAGCTGATGAGGCCGTCATTTAAGGCGGTGATGGCTTCCAGGTCCAGGTGGTTGGTGGGTTCATCCAGGATGAGTACATTGGCCCCGGAAAGCATCATCCGGGCGAGCATGCACCGGACCTTTTCGCCGCCGGAGAGGACCTTGACGGGTTTGAGGGCCTCGTCCCCGGAAAAAAGCATGCGCCCCAGGAAACTCCGCACATAGGTATCGTCCTGATCCGGGGAATATTGTTTAAGCCAGTCGGTGATGGAGAGGTCCGTGTTAAACCAGGAGGAGTTTTCCCGGGGAAAATAGGAAAAGGCCGTGGTCTGCCCCCAATAATAATCCCCGGCGGCGGCCTTGGCTGTTCCGGTGATGATATCAAAGAGGGCGGTTTTTGCGGCATGTTCCGTTCCGACAAAGGCGACCTTATCCCCCTTGTTGATCATCAGGGACAGGGACCTAAGAATTTCCCGGTCTTCCTTTATATAGGAAAGTTTTTCTATCCTCAGCACATTGTTCCCGATTTCCCGTTCCGGCTTAAAACCCGCATAGGGGAATTTTCTGCTGGTAACGGTAATGTTTTCCAGATCCAATTTTTCCAGAACCTTTTTGCGGCTGGTGGCCTGCCGGCTCTTTGAGGCGTTGGAGGCAAAACGCTGGATAAATTCCTTTAATTCCCGGGCCTTTTCCTCCCGTTTTTTTAACTGATCCCGGGCCTGGCGCTGGAGCATCTGGCTCATCTGGTACCAAAAATCGTAGTTTCCCGAATAAAGGGTGATTTTTCCGAAGTCAATGTCGCAGATATGGGTGCACACCACATTGAGGAAATGGCGGTCGTGGGAAACCACGATCACCGTATTGGGAAAATCAATGAGGAAATCCTCAAGCCAGGTGATGGATTCCAGGTCCAAGCCGTTGGTGGGCTCGTCCAGGAGGAGGATGTCGGGGCTGCCGAAAAGGGACTGGGCCAAAAGGACCCGGACCTTCTTGGATTCGTCCAGTTCGGCCATCATCTTGCCGTGATCCGCCTCGTCCAGGCCCAGCCCGGAGAGGAGCTGCCCCGCCTGGGCTTCCGCTTCCCATCCCCCCAGCTCGGCGAAATCCGCCTCCAGCTCGCTGGCCCGCATGCCGTCTTCTTCGGTAAAATTTTCCTTGGCGTAGATCGCTTCCCGTTCTTTTTGAATCCCATAAAGCTTGGGGTAGCCCATAATCACCGTTTCCAGGACCGGAAATTCCTCGAAGGCAAAGTGATCCTGCTTTAAAACCGCGATCCGTTCCCCGGGACTTACCGAAAGATCCCCCCGGTCGTGTTCCGTTTCCCCGGAAAGGATATTGAGGAAGGTGGATTTTCCCGCCCCGTTGGCGCCGATGATGCCGTAACAGTTGCCGGGGGTAAATTTAAGGTTTACATCTTTAAAGAGGGTCCGGTCCCCGTAGGTGAGGCTGAGATCTGTAATGGTAATCACGGGCTAGTCCTTTTTAAGAAGGCCGAAAATGCGGGAAAGAATGCCCTTCTTCGGCGCGGAAACGGTTTGTTCGGCCCTTTGAGCGGCCTCGGGAGCGGGGGAATCCTCCCGGGGTGCCTGGGCCTGAGCGGCGCTTTTTCCCCGGTGGCGCCGGCGGGAAGGTTTTTCCCTGCCGGAAGCCTCCTCCCGGCCAGGTTCCTCTTCCCGGGAAGGGGGCGGCGGGCCCTGCCGCCTTTTCCCCTCGGGCCGGCGCTTTGCCCTTTGTTTGCGCTGGGAGTCCTGGGGGGAAGCCTCCGGGGGTTCCCGGCCCGCCGCGCCGTCCCGGTTCACCGGTTTCTGCCGGCCCCCGTCGTATTTCTGCTTGTAGACCGCCATCCGTTCTTCAAAGGAAAGCTGGTAAAATCCTTCGGATTTTCCCTCCCGCGGATCCTCCCGGGAATTGGGCCGGGGGCTTTTTCCGGAATTCTGCCTGTTTTTGCGGCCGGCGTTCCGGTTTTCCCCTTCCCGGCCTTCGTCCCGCTTGAATTCTCCCGGGGCCCTTTTGGGGAGGGCCCGCCGGTCCCGGCTGTTGTCTCCGGAAGCTCCCCGTTCATCCCGCTCGCCGGAACGGCCGCCCCGGCGCCGCTCCCCCTCGGGGGATCTCCCGCCCCGGCCGCCGGGGCCCCTGCTGCTCCGGTCTTCCCGGGACCTTGGGCTCCGCCCTTCATGCCGGTCTTCATAAAAATCGGTAGAAATCCGCACCCCTTCGCTTTTGTCTTCGGCGTATAATTCCTCCCCGATGGCCTCTGCGGGGATCTTTTTGCCGATGTACCGTTCAATAGGCGGCAGTTCGTACACATCCTGTTCGCTGGCCAGGGTGATGGCTTTGCCGGTTTTTCCCGCCCGGGCGGTCCGGCCGATCCGGTGGACATAATTTTCCGCCTCCGTGGGGAGATCGTAATTAAGCACCAGGGACAGTCCCTCAATATCAAGCCCCCGGGCGGCCACGTCGGTGGCTACCAGGTAGCGGATGGCCCCGGCCTTGATATCGTCAATAATTTTAAGCCGCTTAACCTGGGGCAGGTCGCCGATAATAAATTCGCAGTCGTAGCCGTTAAGCCGCAGCCGTTTTGCCACAATCTCCGTGTACCGTTTGGTATTGCAGAAAATAATGACGCTTTCGGGCCGTTCCCGGGCCAAAATTCCCAGGAGCACCTTCATTTTGCTGTTGCTGGGAACATGGTAAAGGATCTGTTCCACCTCATCCACCGTAACCGTCTCCGGGGCGATTTCTATTTCAAAGGGGGCTTTGGTATACTCCCAGGCCAGGTTTTTGACCCAGGCATTGAGGGTGGCGCTAAAAAGCATGGTCTGGCGGCGGTCCGCCGGGGGCACCACC
>JAITRD010000243.1 GCA_031288575.1 Treponema sp.
CCCAACACCACCGAGGGGGATATCTACTGCCTCCGGTACATGTACCGGGGGCTCTGGCACGAGATGAACTGGAGCGAGCGGCTCCAGGGGGATTGGCTTGAGGATTTTTATACCCTCAGCTATGCCCGGCCCGAGGTGGAGGCCCTTACCTGGTGGAGCATCCTCGACGGGCACAGTTACGTCCCCGCCGCGGGCCTGCTCCGGGAAAACGGCGTCCCCAAGGAGGCCCTCTTCCGGCTGGAAGCCCTGGAAAAAAGCTGGGGTTTTTCCTTCGGCGGCACCTGACCGAAGCTTTGCGCCATCTGACTCTCAAAGACAACGACAAAGCCAACTTGTACAAAGCAAGCGTGCCCCCCAGGGGGATTTTTACCCGCCCAAACGGCCTTATTGTTCCGCCTTCCCTAATCCCGGCAAAGGGCGCGGGCGAAACGGACTACCTGTTCAAAATGCCGGGGGGTAAGCCGGGACTGGTTGTCCCCGGGGCCGTTGAGGCTGCGCCAGGTTGCGGGGATAAAGTTCCGGCCGTGGAGTTCCTGAACTTCCCGGCTTATCAGGGCATCGGCAAAATCCGGCTTATTCCGAAGGAAAGAAATAAAAGGAACCGCTTCTTCGGCGGGAAGGACGGTAATGGTCTGGGCGGGAATGCCCGCCCGCAGGAAACCCGCGTCGTCCGAAAAGGGGGTAGGGAGGAGGAGCACCCTTTCTAAAAGGATGTCCCGGGCGGTTTTCAGGGCCTGGCCGCGGAGCTGGGCCGCCAAATACCGGGTCCGGGCGGTCCCGGGCCGCCGGTCGTTTTTCAGGAGGCGATCCGTCATGGTGGAGATGATCAGGGTGTCCCCGGCGCCGCAGGCGTCGAAGATAAAAACCCGGCTTTTATTAAATCCCTTTTCTTTTAAATGTTTTGCCAGGGTATAGGAACCCTGATCCCGGATCCCCTCTCCCGGGCCCAGTTCTTCCTTATCCGTAAAAATGATCCGCCAGGGGTTTGTCTTGTCTTCTCTCATTTTTAAGGCGGTTTCAATGAGCATGAATACGGCGGCGCCGTTGTCATTCGCTCCGGGGCTTCCGGCGGCCCGGTCGTAATGGGCCGCGAGGATTATGTCGGCGGCCCTCCCTTTCCCGGCCGGTCCCCGTTCCTCCGGGTGCCCTTCCGTCTCGGAGCTGATAAGGATATGCCGGTTTCCCGCCAGGGTTACCACCGAAGGGGCCAGCCGGAGTTCCTCCAGGAGGGCCAGCAGGATGGCAAAACGATCCGCCCCGGGGGCGATAAAATCCCTGAAACGGCGGTAGGGAATTTTCTCAAGCCGGAAGCTGTCGCTCATCCCGCTTTCCGGTTGAAAAGCCGGTCCAGAAAAACCGCGAAAAACCGGAGAAATTTGCTCCGGTTTTTGCCGTATTTTACGGAAAAATCCCGGGCCGCGTCGGCAATGGAATAATGGACCCCGTATTTTTTTTTGAGAAAATCCCAGTGTTTTACGATCCAGACGTAAAGATCGCTGGGGCTGTTGCCGGGGAAATTTAAATATAAGCCTTCCTGTTTGATGATGTCCGTGATGGGCCGGTATACCTTCTGGTACCAGGAAACCAGGGCCTCCGAAAAGGGAAGCTCCCCGGCGCTTTGCTGGTTAAGATAATATTTATGCACCAAAATATGGTTATAGATCACGTCGTAACGGCCGATGGTGGTAAAATCCAAATCAAAATCACCGGTTAATTCCCCGAAATTGGTTTTTTCGTAAAAAATTTCCTTTTCGTACTTTATGACCCGTTCCCGGAGTTCATCGGCGGTCATTCCCGGGGTAATGGCAATTTCGCTGGAAAGGCTCGTAACTTCGGCGTCAATGGTTTCCATTCCCTGGGAACGGGCCACCGATACCCGGTGGTTCCCGTCCCGCACAAAATAGGCCCCCCCGATCTCGTAAAGCTGAATCGGCGGCAATATAATGTCCCCGAGATGGGCCCGATCCACCCGTTCCCAGCGGGTCCGCAGGTATTCCGACCGGGGCAAAAAATATTTGTTAAAATCCCGGTAGCGGCCTTCGCTGCCGACTATGAGGGAAAGGGGGACTATCTGCATGCCCCGGTAACTTTCCGTTTTGGGTTTTAAAATTTGTTTTACGACATTAAAAGATAAAAGCCGGTTTTTATCGGTATTCATAAAATACTGAATCCGGGAGAGCAGTTCCCGGTTCCGGGCGCGGTTAAAATCCTCACTGGCCTGTACATGGTCCATGAGTTTGTCTTTATTATCATAGGGGGCCATTTTTTTCCTCAGTATCTATAACATAATGGCTGTAGGCATTTATCACCAGGGTATTCTCATAACGGGTCAGCCGGACGTCGGAGAGATCGTAGAGGTGGATATGCCCGTGGATAAGGTATCTAGGCTTAAAAAGCCGTATGAACCGGAGGAAAGCCTTAAAGCCCCAGTGGCAGCGGTCTTCCCTGTCGTGGACGCCCTGGGGAGAGGCGTGGGTGAGCAGTACGTCCAGATAACGCCCCCGGAAAACGCGGTTAATGATCAGCTTGGGAAGGAGCTTAAGGATTTCCAGGTTCATCTGGAATTCGGTGTATTGATTTTCTCCCTTGTTGTAGCGCATGGATCCCCCCAATCCCGCAAATATCATCCCCCCTTCCGTAACAACCCTGGACCCGATGTGGGTGGCTCCGGAACCATGGATAATGGCCTCCTCAGGGGGGAGAAAAAAATCCTCCCCGGGTTTATAAATTTTTAACTCTTCAAGGTTATGATTTCCGAAAACAAAAAGGAGGGGCTTATTGAGGCTGGAAACAATAAATTCAAGATAATCCATGGGAAGATCCCCGGCGCTGAGGATCAGGTCGATGTCCCGAAAACGTTCTCTGATGGAATTGGTATACACCAACGGATCAATCTGGTCGGATATACAGAGTATTTTCATGATCGCCTTCCCATGCCTTTTCCTGCTTTACCGTAATATCTTATACTTATGAGAGAGCGTAACGGGCATTAACAAAATTTTTCGGCAGTTGAGCCGGCCCAATATGCCGGGACTCTTAAAACGCGGTTTTGAGAACTAAAGCCCTGTTAGTAGAAGATTAATTATTTTAACCTTTCCTGTCAAATAACCGGCGGTTTGGGATCGGCGGAAGCCCGGGGAAGGGGTTGCGAGGAATGGGGGCATGATAAAAAACGGCATCCTGGGCTTTGTCCTGTTTTGTTTCGGGGCGGGAGCCCTTTTCGCCCAAAGCGCTTTTTCCCGGGGGGAGGAACTTTTTATCGGGAACGAGCCCCAGGAAGCCCTGGCCTACCTTGAGGCCGCGGCGGAGGAAGATCCCTCCCATGTCAAAACCGCCCTTTATCTGGCCATGGCCTATGAGCAGTTGGGCCGGCTTGAAGACGCCCTGGGGGTATACCGGCGGATCCTTCCCCAGGGCGGGGGAGAAACCGCCCGGATAGCCTTTAACCTGGGGAATGCCCTTTTTAATCTGGGGGATCCCGCTTCAGCGGTCCTCGCTTATACCCAGGCGGTAGAAGCGGATCCCTCCTACGCGCCGGCTTACCTGAACCGGGCCAATTCCCTGGTCAAAACCGGTTCTCCGGGGGAGGCCCTTGTCGATTATGAGCTTTACCTGTCCCTGGAACCCCAGGCGCCCCAGCGTTCCCGGATTGAGGAGCTTATTCTTTTTATCCGGGAAGAGTCCTCCCCCGCCGGGGATGCCCCGGAGGATCCCGACGGGGAATTAAACCGGATTCTCGAATAAAAAGGAGGGTATTGCGTTTATGAATAATT
Source organism: Treponema sp. (assembly GCA_031288575.1). GTDB lineage: Bacteria > Spirochaetota > Spirochaetia > Treponematales > Breznakiellaceae > JAITRD01. Next base: position 3,774 of record JAITRD010000243.1, read on the forward strand.
TCCCGGAGCATCCCGCCGCCCCGCCGCCCAGGCCGGTACAAAATGTTGTTTTTGGCGCCATCCTCTTGCTGCTCTTTATTGCGGTATGCCGGCTTTTTTCCCCCTTTTTTACCGTTTTATTATGGTCCATTCTCTTATA
>JAITRD010000312.1 GCA_031288575.1 Treponema sp.
CGGCGGCGGGCGGCGCTGTTCAACCCGGTGGCGCTCAAGCGGGAGATGGACGAAGCGCGGGAGCGGCTCTTGAAACTGGCCGCGCAAAGGGGTATCACAGGGGAAACCGCTTGAGCGGTTCGGCTAGATCTCTTAATTTTGGCGCACACTTTTTTCACTTAGATTTTATTTTGGCGCAATACGGCCCTTGTCAACGACCAATAGAAATGACCCCCTCCGACTCATGCCGCGCTTGAGCTCACTTGGCCTTTTCGTGGTATGTACAGCTCCTTAACAAGGAGCATTTTGCCTTTATGGAGAATTGAACAGCTGCCATCAAGCCGGATTCGGACCGTTGCTTTGTCCTTAGGCCGGGGGTCCGGCGCGGCTCGAAGCAAGGTCAGGGCTATCTTCCGTAAAACATTGAGGTTTTCAGGCGCATGGCCGCAGGCCACCCGGGCCGCATCTTCCCGGAACACGACATCAAGACGCCAATGCAACTGATTTTCTATCGACCAGTGCCCCCGCAAATACCGGCAACACTCGTCGGCCTCCATATCCGCGTTGCTAATATAGTACCGGTCAGTCACCGTCTGTTCCCCCTTCACGGTCCGCCAGCACCGGTACCGGATGATGCTCGTTACCTCCTGCCAGCCTTGCTTCCCCGCCGTTCCTTCCGCCCATGGCCCGTTTCTTCCTCACTTATCCATACATCTTCCGGAAGATCCCGAATCTCCCCCGTCTGAAGCCCCTCAAAATACCCCCGGATGTCCTGGTGCAGCGTCGGCTGGTTGTCTTTCACTGCCAACAGATAATCCCCTCCCCCTGCCCGGATCTTCGCCGCTATCTCCTTCTGACATCCTTCGGACTTTAGTCCGCCGCGTCTATCGTGACCGCCGCCCCTTTAATGTCCAGCAGGTCCAATAATTTCGGTATCGCCGTTATCTCATTGCTCTTTTTGTCCACCGCCACCTGTCCCAGAATGATTTCTTCCTCCCCCGCCCGTGCACTGACCACATGCAGGGCGCTCCGCTCCCTGTTTCCGCTTCCCCGTATCGTTTTTCCGTCGATGTTTACCACCCCGGCTCTCCCTTCCCGGGCCCCGCCTAACCATCCGTACAGGCTTCCGGCCAGTTCTTCCGGCTTTATCCGTTTAAACACCCGGAAAAAGGTGATCTCATCGGGTATTCCATGCGGCAGTTCCAGAAATGTTTTTAATTCCTTTTCCCGTTCCCGTCCAAAGGCTTCCATATCCTCGAAGTCTTCCCCATCGCATACCAGAGTCGCCAATCCGATAACCAGAATATCTTCCAGTTTATGCCGCAGGTTCCCCCATTGCCGCCGGGGATCGCCTATCTTTTCCAGTCTTTCTTTCAGTTTCCCTATGTCCATATCCCTTCTTCGGAATATGCCCTTCCCTTCTTCACCCTTTCCAAAAAGTAAATGCAGGAGCCCCGCCCTATACCTGAAACTGTTTTTCTGTTATATTAGGATATTTAAAAGGAGGAACCATGACCGACGAAGTACGGGAAATTGCCGCCCGGGTGCGGGTTTTACGGGAAATTGAGGAAATTTCGGGAGAAACCCTTTCCAAGGAACTGGGTTTTGATCCGGAGAAGTACAATAAATGGGAATCGGGACAGCTTGATTTCCCAATCGGCGCTTTGGTGGAAATAGCCGCCCGGTTCAAGGTTGATCTGACGGAACTGGTGAGCGGGGAAACCCCGAAACTAAAAACCTATTGCCTTACCCGGGCCGATCATGCCCCGGAGGTAAGCCGCCGGCCCATGTATGCCTACTGGAATTTGGCCTATAATTTCCACCGGAAAAAGGGCGAACCCTTTCTGGTGGAGGCGAGCCCCGACACGGAATCCAAGCCCCTAAGCCTCAACACCCATCCCGGTCAGGAGTTTGATTATGTATTGGAAGGCCGGCTGCTCATATCCGTGGGGGGGCACGAAATGGAATTAGGCCCCGGGGACTGCGTCTACTACGATTCTAATGAACCCCACGGCATGAAAGCTGTCGGCGGCGGGCGGGCCCGTTTTTTGGCCCTGGTCCTGTAAAAATTCCAAGGAGTAATGTTTATGCTTAACCGTTTTGTGTCCCGGCCTGACTTTGATTCCTATGAGGATTTTTATAATAATTTCTCCGTCAATATTCCGGATAATTTCAATTTTGCTTATGACGTGATGGATGAACTGGCGAAAATCCGGGGCGGCGACCAGGCCCTGGTTTGGTGCGACGAGGACGGCGCCGAGGCGGTATTTACCTATGGCGAAATAAAAAAACTTTCCGATCAGGCAGCCAATGTGCTCCATGACGCGGGTTTCCGTAAGGGGGACCCTGTCATGCTCATCCTTAAACGCCGCTGGCAGTATTGGCCAATAGTGCTGGCCCTCCACAAAATCGGGGCTGTCGGCATCCCCGCTACCCACTTGCTTACTACTAAAGATATTGTCTACCGCTGCCAGGCGGCGGATGTGGCGGGGATCATCTGCGTGGATGATGAACAGATTTTGCGCAAGGTGGATGAGGCTGAGATAAAACTTAAAAAGGATTCCAAGGGGGAAACTTCTTTTTTGCGTTACAAGGCCTTTGTCCGTTCCGCCCATACCCCGCCGGATTTGGATGTCGCCGCCCGGGCCGCCCAGGGCAAAACCGCGGAGGCTTCTATTCCCTGGGCCGATTTTAGCGGGCTCCAGCAAAAAGCTTCGGCGAATTTTGCCCGGATTCCCCAGGTGAATACCAACGACGATATCATGCTCCTCTATTTCACCTCCGGTACCACCGGGATGCCCAAGATGGTCCGCCATAATTTTGCTTATCCCCTGGGGCATATTGTTACCGCTAAATATTGGCTCCGGGTTGAGGACGGGGGCCTCCACCTGACGGTGGCGGAAACCGGCTGGGCCAAGGCCGCCTGGGGCAAGCTTTACGGCCAGTGGCTTTGCGGGTCGGCGATCTTTGTTTACGATTTCGACCGTTTCGTCCCCGCCGCCATGCTGGAGATTATCAGCAAGTACCGGGTTACTTCTTTCTGCGCCCCGCCGACCATTTACCGTTTCTTTATTAAGGAAAAGCTCTCCAAATACGATTTTTCCGCCCTGAAATATTGTTCCGTGGCGGGGGAACCTCTGAACCCAGAGATTTATGAACAGTTCCTGGAAGCCACCGGAATTAAGCTGCGGGAATGTTACGGTCAGACCGAACTTACGGTAACCCTCTGTACCTACCCCTGGCTGGAGCCGAAACCCGGTTCCATGGGGAAACCCTCCCCGGGTTACGATATCGACCTCCTCCGGGACGACGGTTCTTCCTGCGACATGGGCGAGGAAGGGCAGATCGTGGTTCGTACCGATAAACGGCAGCCCGCGGGGATCTTCGGGGGTTATTACCGGGATGAGGAGCTGACACAAACGGTATGGCATGACGGGATCTACTATACCGGGGACATGGCTTGGCGGGATGAGGACGGCTACTACTGGTTTGTGGGCCGCGCCGATGATGTGATCAAAAGTTCCGGCTACCGGATAGGCCCCTTTGAAGTGGAGAGCGCCCTTTTGGAACATCCCTCGGTGCTGGAATGCGCCGTTACCGGGGTTCCCGATCCTGACCGGGGTACCATAGTTAAGGCCACGGTAGTCCTCGCCAAGGGCTGGATCCCTTCGGAGGGACTAAAACAGGAACTTCAAAACCATGTTAAAAAAACCACCGCCCCCTATAAATACCCCCGGATTGTGGACTTCGTTACCGAACTGCCCAAAACCATCAGCGGCAAAATCCGCCGGGTTCAGATCCGGGAGGAGGATGTCCGGTAATTCCTTACCACCACACGGATAAACGCGGAATTGGTTGTCCGCGAATCATGCCGCGGGCGGTAGGGCCGGCCGCGGCATAACTTGTATAGACATTCACGGCATAGTATATTCCTGTATAAATATGCAGGGAGACGCTATGAATGACACTGAAAAATACTTAGCCGAAATTTCCGGGAACGATTATATCAATCCTTCTTTATACGGCAGGTTTAACGTTAAACGGGGGCTCCGCAACGCCGACGGGACCGGGGTCCTGGTGGGGCTTACCCGGATAGGGGATGTCCACGGTTACATTATGGATGAAGGGGAAAAGGTCCCGATGGAGGGGAAACTCTACTACCGGGGCATCAATGTGGAGGATCTGGTCCATACCGCCGCCGCGGAGGGGCGTTTCGGCTTTGAGGAAACGGTTTACCTCCTGGTTTTCGGCGCCCTCCCCTCCAGGGAACAGTTGGACTGGTTTTGCGCCCTCATGGGGGAAAACCGGGGGCTTCCTAAGAATTTTGCCGAGGATTCCATTATGAAGGCCCCCTCCCGGGATATTATGAACAAGCTGGCCCGGTCGGTCCTTACCCTCTATTCCTACGACGATGATCCGGAAAACCAATCCCCGGAGAACGTGCTCCGCCAGTGCGTTGAGTTAATTGCCCGGTTTCCCACTATTGTCGCCTATTCCTATATGGCCAAAAAGCATTATTACGACCATGAAAGCCTTATCATCCACCTCCCGGAGTCTTCCTGCCAAAGCGCGGAGACCATCCTCTCCCTCATCCGGCCGGATCAGAAATTTACCCGCCTGGAGGCGGAGATCCTCGACCTGGCCCTGACCCTCCACGCGGAACACGGGGGCGGGAACAATTCCACCTTTGCGGTTCACCTGGTCTCCTCCGCCGATACGGATACCTATTCCGCCATTGCCGCGGGAATCGGTTCCCTTAAAGGTTATAAACACGGCGGGGCCAACATCAAGGTGATGGGCATGATCGAGGACATTAAGGCCCATATAAAACGCTGGGATGACGAGGGGGAGGTGGCGGACTATCTTGAAAAGATCCTCCGCGGCCAGGCTTACGACCGTACCGGCCTTATTTACGGTCAGGGCCACGCGGTTTATACCCTCTCGGACCCCCGGGCCGTGCTCATCCGGCATAAGGCCGCCGCCCTGGCCGAGGAAAAACACTTTACCGATGAATTTAACCTTTATAACCTCATCGCCCGGCTTACCCCCGGGGTTTTTAAAAAGGTTAAGGGTTTTGATAAGGATATCTGTACCAACGTGGATTTCTATTCCGGCTTTGTTTATAAAATGCTGGGGATCCCGGCGGAGCTGTTCACCCCCATTTTTGCGGTCAGCAGGGTCGCGGGCTGGTGCGCCCACCGGCTTGAGGAGATTATCTCCGGGGGCCGCATCATCCGCCCCGCCTATAAATGCGTCCAGCCCCGCTTGCCCTATACCGCCCTTGCCGGCCGCTAGGAGCCTGGGGGGTTTGCCCCCAGGCCCGGCAAGCCCCGGGGGAACGGCGTCCCCCCGGGCATTTTATTTAAGCAAGATAAATTCTACCCGGCGGTTTTTCCACCAGTTGTTATAGTCTTCGTACCTGACTACCGGTCGGGTGCCGCCGATGCCGACCGAGGAGAGGCGGTTCCGGTTTACCCCGTATTCGGTCAGGAGGTTCACCACTACCCCGGCCCGGCTTTCGCTCAGGGGCAGCAGTTCGGTCCGCTCCTCCCGTTCCCGGGCCGCCGGGCTTGCCGTGGTAGGATTGGCATGGCCCTCTACCAAAACCCGGTAATCCCTGAACTTATTGAGGATTTCCGCTACGCGCCGGAGGACCCGGATATTGTTTTCCACCGTTTCAAGGGGGAGGCCGATAAAATCCGCCGCGTTTTCCCGGAATATAATTGACGGCACCTGAATCTTAAGGCGGTTTCCGTCCCGGATCACCAGTACGTCAATCCCTATCATGCCGTCTAAGGAACTGCCGTTCCCCAGGGCATCCTCTGCCTGAAAGGTAAAGGGGTAATCCGTAGCGGCCTGGACCAGTTCGCCCTTGGAACTGCGCCCGTCCCAGATGCTCTCTTCCGCGGGGCTGCCTTTGCCCTCAATGCGGTAAAAAACGGGATAGGGCGGCCGGGGTTCCCGGATTTCCAAACTCCAGGACGCGATGGGGGACACATCCCGGGCGTCAAGGGTCATGATAAGCTCGTCATCAACGCCGTCATTGTCGGGGCTGAAATATTCAGGCCGGGAGTCGAAGCTTAACACCGGCCCGGATACGTCCACCAGTACCGGCGGCGCCGCGGCGGAGACCTGATCCCCCTTGGTATAAGAAACGGTCAGCACCGGAGTATAGGTGCCCTCCCGCAGGGTTCCCCCGGGGTCGCGGCCGTTCCAGCTTATAGACGCCGGCGGGACCGGGCCGTAGCCTTCCGCGGCGGAGAAGCTCCGGTAGAGGCTCCCCCCTTCATCCCGCAATTCCAGCTTCCATGCCTCAATGCCCTCTGCCGGGCTTAGAATAATCCCAAACCGCAGGGCTTCCCGGGGAATTGCCCCTGCCGGATCCGCCTTGGGGGCGACGGCGCTTGCCGAGGAGGTCAGAAAGGCCCGGGGAATGCGGGCGTCAACCGTCAGATTGGCGAGGGCCAGCCGGGTATTGTTCCCCGCCTCGTCGGTGGAGTTCAGGGTAAATTGATAGGAGCCGTCCGCCACATTGTTGCCCATTTGATCCGTTCCCTCCCAGGAAAGGGGAGGGGCGCTTCCGGTCCAGTTCCAGGTCCGGATCACCTGCCCCCGGGGGTCGGTAATAAGCGCGGTCCACTCATCATAGGCTTCGGTATTGACCGTGATGGGAATAAAGTCCCGGGCCCCGTCGCCGTTAGGGGAAAAGAGGGTGAAGGGGGCGGAAAGCCCCGCCCGGGGGCTTGCGGTATCCACCACAAAAGGACGGGAAAGGGCGGCCGGCTGGTTCCCCTGGGCATAATACACCTCGATGCGGGCGGTATAGGTTCCGTCCGGCACCGGGCTTCCGGCATTGTCCCTTCCGTTCCAGGAAACCGAGGCGGGGATGGCATTCCCCCCCGTAAAGGTCCGCACCGCGGCGCCCCCGGCTTCCTCTCCGGCATGGATATCAATTTTCCAGCGGCTAATGCCGTCCCTCACCTGGACTTGGGGATTTAAGGCAAGGCTATCCTTAACCCCGTCATTATTCGGAGAAAAGGCCCGCAGATCCGTACTGATCAAGACCGGGGTATCGGCGGTGCTTAGGGTAAAGCGGACCGGGAGGGATCTGCCGGTATTTCCCGCGGGATCCGTGGAAGAAAGCTCATAGGCATAGGCGCCGTCCGGGGCAAGGCCGCCGGCGTCGCCGTTGCCTTCCCAGATGAACCGGGGGGCGGGAACCCCGGTAAAGCGAATGGTCTTTGCCGGCCTGGTTAGCTCCGGGACATCAAGGCGGCGGATTTCCCCGATCCAGGAAAGTTCATCGGACCCCTCCTGGAGGAAGATCATATCATCCTGGCTCCCGTCATTATTTGGGGAAAAGGCCGGGTATTCGGCCCGTACCGCGGCCTGGGGCGGGGTAATGTCCAGGGTAAAGAAGGGAGAAACCGCGGTTGAGATATAGCCGTTCCGGTAATTCACCGAAAGCTGCGCCTGATAGGCCCCCTCGCCGAGAAGGCGCCCCCGCTCGTCTAAGCCGTCAAAAATAAGCTGCTCCGGCGTTTTTCCGGCGCCGGAAAGGGTCCTGCGGGTGTTCCCCGATCCGTCCCGGATAAGCACCGTCCAGCCCAGGACGCCCTCCGCAACGGGCAGTTCCGGGTTTAGGATCATGCGGTCCTTGACTCCGTCCCCGTTGGGGGAAAACCAGGCGTCCGCAATGGGGAGGCTTACCGAAGGCTGGACGGTGTTGACAATGATATTTTCCAAAACCGCGCTTCCGGTATTGAGGGCCTGGTCGGTGGCGCTTATCCGGTAGCTATAGACCCCGTCGGGGACAATATGCCCCTCGTTATCGGCGCCGTCCCAAAGGATACTTCCGGGAGCTTTCCGGTTAAGGATAAAACTCTTGATCCGGGCGCCGAAGCTGTTATAGATGCCGGCTATCCAAAGCTCCTCCTGGGAGCCTGCCTGGGCTATTTCCAGGGCATCCTTATTCCCGTCCCCGTCGGGAGAGAAGAGCCGCGAAGATTCGGGAAGGGCGTCTATGGTTACCTCCGGGGGCGTATTGTCTACCACTACCTCATACCACTTGGAGCCGGCGGTATTCCCGTTATCGTCCGTGGCGGTAAGGGC
>JAITRD010000147.1 GCA_031288575.1 Treponema sp.
TTTCGACGGCGGACCACAAAGCGGCGGATATCATGATAACCACGGAAGCGCCGCCCTTTTCCTTAATCCTGCGGGCAAGCTCGATGCCGTCCATGCCGGGCATTTTCCAGTCCACAAAATAAATGTCATAGGCGCCGTTTTTTTTGATAAGTTCCAAAGCCTCTTCGCTGCCCGCGGCGGTTTGCAGGAAAAATCCCAGCCTTTCGGCTATTTCGGTAAAATATTCCCGGATGTCCTGGGCGTCATCCACCGCGAGGACCCGGAGATTTTTCCACCCTACCCCCGGAGCCAGAAGGCTTTCTTCGGCCGGCTGCTGGGCCCCCTTTATTTTTACCCGGAAGGTAAAGGTGGAACCCTGCCCGGGCGCGGAGCTTACCCAAAAGCCGCCGTCCATCATGTCCACAATGCGTTTTGAAATCGCCAAACCCAGGCCCGTGCCGCCGAACTTTCGGGAGGTGCTTGAGTCGGCCTGTTCAAAGGAGGAAAAAAGCCGCGATTGCTGTTCTTCGGTAATTCCTATGCCCGTATCGGTCACGCTGATCCGGATGGTAAAGAGGTTGCTTTCTTGTTTTTCCAGTTCCGTGTCCAGCCGGATCGAACCGTGTTCAGGGGTAAATTTAACGGCATTGGAAAGCAGGTTGGTAATTATCTGGGCCAGACGCTGATCGTCCCCGTAGAGGCTGCGGGGTATCTTCCGGTCGATATGCACGGAAAAATTCAGGTGTTTTTCATCCACCCGGAAATTAATCACGTTCACCACATTTTGAAGCATTTTTTCAAAGCTAAAATCCGCAAAAGAAAGCTCAAACTTATTTGCCTCTATTTTTGACATATCCAGAATGTCATTGATAACGCCCAGCAGGTGATTAGAGGCGTCTTCGATTTTATCCAGGCAATATTCTTTTTTTTCGATATCCTGGGAGGATTTTGCGATAGCGGTCATGCCGATAATGGCGTTCATGGGGGTACGGATTTCATGGCTCATATTGGCAAGGAAAATACTCTTCGCCTGATTTGCCCGCTCGGCCTGGGAAAAGGCCGCGTCCCGTTCCTTTTCCCGGAGGTCCCGGTTTACGGCCCCGGCGATCAGGCTGCTAAGGGTAACAATAAGCTGCCGGTCGCTTTCCGTCCACTTCCGGGGATGCCGGCATTCTTCGGTACTCAGCACCGCCCAAAATTTGCCGTCCAGATAGAGGGGAACCATGGCAAAGGCCTTAACCCCCACGGTTTCCATGATCCCGTACTCGGGCTCCTTGCTGACATCGTCACAGGAAATAAGGGGGATATCCTCAGGCTGTTCCTTGGGGAAGCTGTTGATAATATCGTTGAGCCCTTTCTTGGAGGGCTCGGTAACAATGGCGTCATCCCCGCACCAGACATAGGCGGTGCGGCTTATCGCGGTATTCGCTTCGGCGACGCTGACAAGAATCCGGCTGGTTTTAAGGAATTCGCCGCTTATCCGCAGGGCCTCCTTGATCATGGAGCTTACATTCTGGGCGGAAATAAAACTCTGTGCCATAAAGGACATCAATTCCTGCTGTTTAAAACGCCGGGAAAAGATAATTTCCTTTTTTTTGTAAACAAAAAAACTTAAGAAACCCGCGGTAATAACAAAAATGATGGAAACCAGCAGCATAAATGAAATAACCATGGTATGACGCCAGGTCAGCATAAGCTGTTCATCGCCGATATCCACCCCCGCCAGGGCTACAATTGTTCCGTTGCCGTCAAATACCGGGGCAAAGGCCGAAAGAATTTGATCATACCCCGGCGAATATTCCCCCATTTCCGCGGTAACCGCCTGGCGTTTTTCCATTGCCCGCCGGGTAACATTTTCTCCGGGTACGGGATCGGAAGCAAGGTTGACCGTGTCTTCGCTTAAGTCGTTGTCCAGAATGAACTGCCACATATCCCCCTCCAGGGGCCGGAGATAATAAACGAAAAGCACATGGGATTCATCGGCGAAGTCTATAACCCGCTGCCTCAGGCTGGCAAACAGGGGCTTTTCCATATCTTCCGGGGCAGCCAGTTCTTCCAGTTCCCGGGCGCTAACCAGATGGGCGGCGGAACGGCTTGCGGCTAAAAGCCTTTCTTCGGTGCTTTCCCGCAGGAATGTTGATACAGAATGGATAAGGAAACCGGTAATAATTGATACAACCAGTACCAGAATAGCGGCAATGGAAAAAAGAAAGACCGCAAAATTATCGTATAATAAATTTTTCCGCGTTACTTTTTTTATCGCTGTTTTCATTTATAGTCCAATGTAAAAAGCTTGTGTAGTGGAGCTTGTTTCAAAAATTGTTGCAGTATATAGATTAGCAGCTCTCTATTTCTTTTAAGGGCTTCTTAAAGCTGGCCAAAATTCATCATCACTTGAAGGAGCCGCTGTTCCAAAAGTTTAAAGGAAAAAAACTTCCGGCCGAGTTCAAAATTTTGTTTTGTTTTTACCTTTACCGCATCGGGATCCTCAATGGTATCCCTGACGGCCTTTATGACTTCGGCAGTAATGTAATTCTCCATCACTACCACGTCAAAATCAACCGGTTCAATATCCTGCTGGAAAATGGAATAACGGTTTACCAGGATGGGTTTTTTAAACCAGATCGCTTCGAGGAAGGCGTTGCCGAATCCTTCATAGGTTGAGGGGTAGGTAACAAAATCGGCATTCAGGTAGCAGTCCCAGAGGCTGTATTTTTTTGCCCCCTCCTCGGTGGTTCCCCGTTCGGCGCCGATAATGTCGGGCCGTACAATCACCTCAACTTCCAGAAGGGCGGCGTAATCCATGGTTCTCCGGTAATAATCGGCCCCCTCATCCCGTTCCTGGTGGCTGATGAGGAGTTTCGCCTTTTTATCCTTGAGGCGGCCCGCAAGTTCAATGGCGTGTTCAATTCCCTTGCGGGCGATAACCCGGGTTGGCTGGAGGAGAAGCAATTCGTCATCCGCAACCCCCAGGTCCCGCCGCATGGAACGGTTATAATCATCCAGTTCCGGCGGTTCGGTGTCAAAATCAAAAACATTGGGAATGATAATTGAAGAAAGCCCCTGCCGGAAGGAAAGCTGGCGCCGGGCCTCGGTATTGATCACGATATGGTTTATGGTATGCAGCCGGGGCGGAAAGGACATGGAAAGGTAATCCTCGACGCAGTTGACGGAAAAACGCTGCCGTTCCCAGACAAAATCATGATGGTGGGCGATAACCGGCATCCCGGTTTCGGCGATAAACTCCGTCAAAGCCAGCCCCAGGGGGATATTCATGGGGATGGTCAGGGCATTTTCGACAATAAAGAGATCGATTTTAAAGGTTTCTGTAAAGTCATAAAGGGCCTGTTTCAGCTTAAAACGGACCGCCTGGATTTCACCGGTCAGGCTCTCCCCCCGGAATGTCGTGCCAAAGCAACGGCTCTGTATATCTATAATGAGGGGATGCCCAAAAAAGGCTTCTTCTACCACCATGGATTTTTTAGGCTCCCAATCCGAAAGACCCGAAAAAAAGTAACAATCATACCCTATCTTTTCCAATACCTGCCGCCATTTGGCCGTTTCCAAGGATACCCCGTCGGTTCCTTGAAAACGGGTGGACACAAAACCGATGCGTTGAATATTTGATGATTTCGTTAAATACATAATTGAAATATATCATAAAAAACCTGAGGCTGTTAGTCCTTAGGTCTATTATTGTTTTAAATCCATGGTTCTCCTTTTTCAAGGAGGAACCATGGAAATTTGGGCTGGGTTTTAGTTAATTTAAATTAACTGTTAGGAATTACCGGCGGGAGCCGCTTCACCGCCGCCCTCTGCGGGAGGAGCCGGCGTGTTGCTGCCGCCCTCTGCGGGAGGAGCCGGCGTGTTACTGCCGCCCTCGGGGGGATTCGGCGTGTTACTGCCGCCGTTATCGTTATTAGCCGGGGGAGTCTGATCCGTGCCGTCGCCCGCGGCGGCCGCGGCGGTTTTGGGGAACTTTACCTTGATAACTCCGGAGTCGGCACCGTTAGCTGCCTCCCCGTTTGCTACCTTAAAGGTATTCTTTTTTATCCCCTTCAGGGTAAAACCGGTATTCGCGGTGAGGTTTATCGTAGCGGTATATACTGTGTCGGCCTTAAATTTGCCATTATCAAGGGCCGGCTCCCATGTTATGGTTCCTTTATATTCTTTATTTTCGGGTATCGCTGTTTTTGCCGTTTCATTTGTTGCCGGTGGAGTTACCCCTTCGATGGTGAAGCGGGAAATAATGATTTTTCGTGTTGTGTCCGGTCCCGCGGGATTATGGCAGGCTGCCAAAAAAATAAGCACCGCGAGGGAAACAACACCCGTTACATAAAGACTTCGTTTTAACATAAGTCCTCCTAAAAAAAATTGTCTCGGCTATATGCCTTACTAAAAAAATAATAATTACCCGGAGCCGGGAATATAGAAATAAATTTTTTATCAAAAGGAAATACCAGGACTTCAGAAAATTCTGTATGGAGTTAAAGGAAAATGGGTCTTTCCGGAGCAGGGATCTAAACTTGATCCACAAAATTTTGAGTAATTCCCAGGGGGAGGGAAAAATACCGGGAAAAATGCTTGTAGAATCCACCTCCGCTATCTTCAATACGCTCCAGCGGGGAATTCCAAATTTTTTTCCCGGCATTTTTCCCTCCCCCTGATGTCTGCTCATATAATGTGGATCAAGTTTAGACCAAAGCGCTGGGATGTTAAGCCAAATTTTCAGAAAATTCTGTCAAAGGAAAATAAAAAACCCGGGGACACCCTGTTTTGGGTGTTCCCGGGCTGTTTTTCGTTCCCCTTTTGAAGGGGTAAACTAAACCGCGCTGGTCCTTAGAAGGGCCGGTCCGCTAAATATTTATATTCCTTCCAGACCCGCTCGGCCTGAGCCTTGGCTTTGGCTAGAAGGGCGTCCGCCCGGTCGGGGGAGGCGGCTTTGAGGCTCTTGAACCGCACTTCCTTATACATAAAGTCCTCCGGGCTGGTGGTGGGATCCCTGGAATCAAGCTGGAAGGGGTTTTTGCCCTGGTCTTTCAGCCGGGGATCGTAGCGGTACAGGGGCCAGAGGCCGGAGGTAACCGCCCCCTTCTGCTGATCCAGGCCCCGGCTCATGTCGATGCCGTGGTTAATGCAGTGGGAGTAGGCGATGATGATGGAGGTGCCGTCATAGGATTCCGCCTCCCGGAAGGCCCGGATGGTCTGGGCCATATTGGCCCCCATGGCGATTTTGGCCACATAGACATAGCCGTAACTCATGGCCTGGGCGCCCAGGTCCTTTTTGGTAATATCCTTCCCCGCGGCGGCGAATTTGGCGATGGCCCCCACCGGGGTGGCCTTGGACATCTGACCGCCGGTATTGGAGTATACCTCGGTATCCATTACCAGGATGTTCACGTTCCGGCCCGAGGCC
>JAITRD010000153.1 GCA_031288575.1 Treponema sp.
AGCGGTTCCCCGGAGCAATTCACTGCGGCGGATCTCCGCGGCCAGTTGCCAGCCGTCCATGCCGGGCATGATCATGTCCACCAGGCAGAGTTCAAAGGGCCGGTTCCGGGAAGCGGCGGCCCCCAGGATCGTTAAAGCAATTTCCCCGGAATCCGCGGTTTCTATATCCATATACCCGATGTCCCTGAGATAGGAGACAATGATATGCCTGGCCTCGGGCCGGTCATCTACCAGCAAAACCCGGGTTTCCCGGCAAGGCACGGCTTTGGAGGGCGGAACCCCGGGGGATCCCTCCAGAGGCAGGGTAAAACTGAATATGGAACCCCCGCCTTCATTGGGAATCATCCCTATGGAACCCCCTAAAAGCCCGGCCAGGCCGGCTGAAATCGCGAGGCCCAGGCCGGTGCCTCCGAAACACCGGGCCGTGGAGGGGTCCGCCTGCATGAAGGGGGTAAAAAGCCGCCCCCGGGCCTCCGGGGGAACCCCGATGCCCGTATCCGCCACCGTAACCTTGAGCTTTTCCCCGTCTCCGCAGTTTAGCAGGCGGACGGCGACGGTGACGCTGCCTTCCCGGGTGAATTTAACCGCGTTTTTTAAAAGGTTTATCAAAATCCGGGTGAATTTATGGGGATCCCCCCGGGCGGTGACGGCGGCCTCCGGAGGAATATCCAGGACCAGTTCCAGGCCTTTTTTATGGGCCTCCAGAGAAACCATATCCGCCGCCTGTTCAATTGTCCGCTCCAGATCAAAGTCGATATATTCCCGTTCCATTTTGCCCGCCTCAATTTTGGAATAATCCAGCAGATCCCTGACCAGGCACAAAAGGGCCTCCGCGGAAAATTTAATCTGCCCGGCATATTCTTTCTGTTCCCGGTCAAGGCGGGTATCCTCAAGTAATTCGATCATGCCGATGATGGTTTGAATAGGGGTGCGGATCTCGTGGCTTACATTTGCCAGAAACCGGCTCTTAATCTCCAGGACCCTTTGGGAACCTGCACCGCCCTCCGGAAGGGGCTTTTCCCCCCCTTCCTCCGCTTCGGGCCCCTCCGCCATAAAGAGAAGCCAGGAAGCCTGGTTGTTTTTTTTCCCCTGGGGATATTTCCCGATAAGCCGGCCCCGGAATTTAAACTCCTCTCCCCGGGAACCGTCTCCGTTCCCCGGCCCGCCGGGGGAGCCGCCAAGGGATAGTTCCCTTATTTCTCCCCGGGCAAGCCGGGAAAGGGCGGGAGAGGAGGGGCTGTTTTTCTGCCCTTCTTTCCGTCGAAGGTCCTGAAGTTTCCGAAACCGGCGGTTTGCTTTTAAAATATTTCCCCGGGCATCGCTTATAACCAAAGCCGCGGGGAATTCCTTAAAGAACTGATAAAAAAGAACGCTGGGAAGGGTATTTTCCGTTTTTTAACTCCTAAATCACGCCCTTAAATTTGAAATTTACAGGCGCGGGGGATAAATGCTTATCCCCCTATTGTTTATTCTAGGGCAGGAGGAGGCCCCGCGCAATCTAAGCCTGAATATTCTGGTTTATAAACGCCGGTTTGTGCCATAATACAAGGCAAGGAGTATATATGCCGAAAAAAGCGATTCTTTTATTAGCCGACGGGTTTGAAGAAGTGGAAGCCCTGACCCCGGTTGATTATCTTAGGCGGGCCGGGATTGAGGTCTGTACCGCCGCTATCGGTTCCGGGAAAAACGTCAAAGGGTCCCACGGCATTCCCGTAACGGCGGATGCCCTCTTGGGGGATCTCCTCCGGCAGGAAAAGGCCCCGGCCTCCTCCTGGGACGCGGTTCTTCTTCCCGGGGGCATGCCCGGGGCGGCCAACCTTGCCGCCTCGGCGGAAACCGGTTCTTTTTTAAAGGACATGGCCGCCGCGGGGAAATGGGTCTGCGCCATCTGCGCCTCCCCGGCGGCGGTCCTTTTCCCGCTGGGGCTCCTCCAGGGCCGTTCCTTTACCTGCTTTCCCGGCATGGAAACCCAGGTCTCCGGAGCCCTCTGGCAGGAAAAACCGGTAGTGACAGACGGCAATATCATCACCAGCCGCGCCGCGGGCACCGCCGCCGCCTGGTCCCTGACCATTATCGCTAAACTGGCCGGGGAGGAAGCCGCCGAAAAGATAGCCTCCTCGGTGCTTTTAGCTAAACTTGACCCTCAAAATTCTGTGTAATTCCCGCAGGGAGGGGAAAATGCCGGGCAAAACGATTGTAGAGCCCGCCTCCGCTATCTGCAATACGCTCCGGCGGAAATTCCATTTTTCCCGGCCTTTCCCCCTCCCCTGCGGGCTTACTCAGGCAAAACGGGTCAAATTTAGCCTGAAAGGGGATAACGGTACTCGGATAATAAACTTACCGCCTGAATTGTGGGTCAAGTTTAGCCCTAGGGGAGGGCAAGCAGCTTCGACAGGTGGGCAAACTGTTTTTTGTTCACCTGGGTCCCCTTAACATCCAGGATTTCCCGGGCGGCCCGGTTTCCCAGGGCGGCACATTCGGCGATGGATTTATTGCGGATCCAGGCCGCGAGAAAGGCGGCGCAAAAGGCGTCCCCGGCGCCGGTGGTTTCCAGGGGTATAATCGGGGTGGTTTCTTCCCGGAACATGGCGCCCCCCGCGAAGGCTACGGCGCCCCGGGGGCCCAGCTTGACCACAATGACGGGGAAAAGTTCATCCTGGGTTAAACCCTTTAAAAAGGGGAATACGTTCCGGACATACCATTCATGTTTTTCAGGCCCCTCTTGCCGCAGTTGCTCCTCCCCGGCCTGGTTGAGGGCCAGGTAAAAGGAAAGGGCCTCTTCCTCGTTCATAAAAAGGATGAGGGGGTAATCCTGGCAGTACCGGACAATTTCCAGGGCCCGGTTTTTCGCCAGCTCGGCGGCCCCCGCGTCGAGGGCGACCGCGGTTCCGTACTGTTCCGCAAGTTCCAGAATTCTTTGTACCAGTTCCTGCCGGCCCAGGAGGAAACCGTCAATAACGACCACCTTTGCGGCGCGGATGATCTCTTCGCCGATGTCCTCCGCGGTTAATTCTAAAGCCGCCGCCGGCGCGGCCCCTATCCGGGTTTCTCCCGCGGGGGTTTGAAGAATAAAGCATACCCCCGTGGGGGATTCCCCCTGGAACAGGATGGGGGTTACTCCGGCGTTTATAAGATCCCTTTCAAAAACCCGGGCAAAATAATCCGGTTTCCGCCCCGGCTCCCCCTCTTTCCGGGACTTCTTTGGCTGGACGCCGGCGGAACCGACGGTGCCGATAAAGCCGGAATTGAGCCCTAAAAGGGCGGCTATTTTTGCCACATTGGCGGCGCCGCCCCCCGACCCGGCGCTGAGATCCGAAAGAACCGCCAAAAGATCGCTGATTTTTTCGTAACCCAGATGCTGAGCCGGAGCGGTTAATCCAAAATGGAGAAGGATATCCTCATCCGCCTGGGCAAATATATCCACCAAAGCGTTTCCGACGCAGAGGAGTTCCAGGGTTTTTTGATTTTGTACCGCCATAGAAGTGCTAATTATTCCGTCCTCTCCGGGTTGGGCAGATTTTTTATGCCGGCCCCGGCTTTTTTAAAGCGGGAGCCGGGTATTTCCCAAAACAGGGGCCTTCCTTTCCCGGCCGGTTTCGGGAAAGGCTTAAAATTTTAGGGGATCTCGGCGATGATGGAGGCCAGTTCGGGGTTTTTGGTCAAATCGTTCTTTAATCCCGCGGCCCGTCCCTTATTCACGTAGTCCTTTTTCTGGAAGGAATAGGCAAACTGGGTGTGTATGTCATAGGTTCCTTCCATAAGGGCATAGGCGTCTTCGGTCATGACCAGTTCCTCGTCGGTGGGGATGATATAAACCGGTATTTTTGAGTTGTCCGCGGAGATCCGGGTTTCGGCGTTCCGG
>JAITRD010000248.1 GCA_031288575.1 Treponema sp.
ATGGAAACCCTGGTAAGCGCCATAGCCGCGCGGCTCGAGGATCTTCCCCTGGACATTCAAACCGGAAAGGACGAACGGGCGGCGGAGACGGTGCAGTTGTTTTCCCATATTGCGGAAAAACTTTTCCGGCTCCTTTATTGCCTCAAGTTTGACGGCCTTTCTCCGGATGCCTTAACCGTCGAATCCCTGCCTATTCAAAAATTTATTGAAGAATTCGGCACTGCCTTAAAAGAACTCACCGCGGCCTATGAGGCGAAGGACGCGGTTTTGGTGGGGGACTTAGCGGAATATGAACTTGCTCCCCGGCTTGTGTCTTTATACAGGACCCTAAAAACGCCCGTAATTGCAGAGGAGTAATCATGATTGGGATGTTTTCGGGAAAACCTCTATTCCTTCTTCAGAATAATGTATCCTATTTTAAAGAGGATGATCCCATGGGGGCGCTTATCCTCGGCGGCGGCATTGTTCTTGTGATACTAGCCACGTTTATTA
Source organism: Treponema sp. (assembly GCA_031288575.1). Classification (GTDB taxonomy): domain Bacteria; phylum Spirochaetota; class Spirochaetia; order Treponematales; family Breznakiellaceae; genus JAITRD01. Next base: position 493 of record JAITRD010000248.1, read on the forward strand.
TAAACAGGGTCAGAAACCGAGCCGATCCCAGAGTCGGCGGGGGGAAAGACGGCAAGGCGGTAAGCCCTCGAAAATTTAACAGATTTACCCTGCGGAAAATCGCGAATTCCTACGGGCTTAACCGGGACCAGAAGAAACTGCTGGAATATGTATTAAGGCTCGACGCGGTGGAGGATCCCTTCAAGCTGCTGGATAATCCTGCCCTTTTGGACCGGCATTTTCGGCAAGCCTACCGGGCCATTGAAAGAAATGCCGATACAGAGGAAGATGCCCAGATCAAATTAGCCCGTCTTTTTTCTTTGCGAAATACCCTTGACGTTACCCCCGGCGATGGGAAAACCGTTTCTTCCACCCGCCAGATTACCGAAAACACCGCCGCGGTCCTTTCTTCCAGCAAAGAGAGTTATCCCGTAAAGATTGTTTCCGTAAAGGCGGATGCTATTTTGGTGGAATGTCCCCGGAATTCCCTGGGCAATCCTATCCGTTTGCCCAACGGGACAAAAATTTCCCTGGCTTTTTTTACCAAACCAAGCAGCGGGGGGTCCTTTGACAGCCGGGTGATGGGAACCATTGATACTTCCCGCGGTTTGGCCCTGCAATGCACCCATTCAAACCGGGTTAAGCATCTGGTCCAGCGGAGATTCCGGCGGAAACCGATAATGCTTAACTGTGTTTTTTTCCTGGTTTTTGCGGAGGAAACCAAGGAGGGACGGAAAAAGATAACCAAACTTATCGCGGATCGCCACCGCCATGCGGGAACCGTTTTGGATATTTCCGTGGGAGGCTGTTCCATCAGGACCACTTCATCAATTCCTGTCGGGTCCCGGCTTAAAATAACCATTGATTATTCCGAAGATATGACCATCAATGCCCTGGGACAGGTGCTGCGGATGAACCGCAGCGGCGCCATGGGCATTATCATGCATATAAAATTTCTCAGGCTTTCCCGAAAGGCGATGAATGCCATCAATGCTATGGTCTTTGGAATCACGGAGGATTGACCCTCCCCCCAAAAAAGGCTAGATTTAATACAATGAGAATACTTGAATTAAAACAAATTGTAAGAAAAGATGTTCCCATTTATTACCGCAGACTCTTTTCGGCTACCGCGGTGATGGAGCTTTTGAATAAATCTTCGGAATATCATGTTGATTTTTCTATAGAAACAAAGCCTACCGGGCATAAGGAAATTTCCATTACCGTAACGGATCCGATTGATTATCCCATGTTGCCGGTCATTAAAGAATTAAAGCAGTTTGTTGATAAATTAGACAATAACGGGGGCCTTCCTGGTTAAGATTGTTACATCTTCTCCCGAAGAAACTATCGCCGCCGGGGAGAGGATCGCCGCTTCCCTCCGCGAGGGAAGCGTGGTTGCCCTGCGGGGAGGGCTTGGGGCGGGGAAGACCTATCTTACCAAGGGCATTGCCCGGGGACTTGGCATAACGGAAGAATTAACAAGCCCGACATATACCATGATATCCGAATACCAGGGAATAGTCCCTTTTTACCATATTGATGCCTACCGTTTGGAAGGGGACGATGATTTTTACGCCCTGGGAGGCGAAGAGCTGTTATACGGCAAAGGCATTGCGGTTATTGAATGGAGTGAAAGGCTCCCCAACTCTGTTCCTGCGGGCGCCCTGGTTGTTGAAATTAAAATAAGCGGCGCCAATGAACGGACTATCGTCATAAACGATCCGGCCGGGGAGGATCGGTGAACATCTTGGCCCTGGACACGGCCACCGGGATCTTCTCAATAGCCCTTTCCTCCGGGGAGGGAATTTATTTTATTGAGATAGACGCGGGACAGAAACATTCGGAAATTCTAATGGACGGGATACAGGGATTGATGGAAAGGGCCTTCCTGGCACCCGGGGATCTTGACGGGGTGGTCTGCATGGAAGGGCCCGGTTCCTTTACCGGCCTTCGTATCGGTTTTGCCGCCGCCAAGGGTTTGGCCCTGGCTCTGGGAATCCCCATGGGGGCGGTTCCCACCCTGGATTGTATGGCCGCTCCCCTCTCCTTCTGGCCTGGCATTGTGATGCCCGTCATTGACGCCAAAAAAAACTCCTTTTTTACCGCCTTTTACCGGGGGGAAGATCGGATCTCCGATTTTCTGGACATGGATGCTCCGGCCATTGCGGCAAAAACGCGGGAATTTGACGGAAAAGCCCGGGACATCCCCCTCCTTCTGACCGGGCCCGATGCGGATATGTTAAAGGAAAAACTTCGCCCCTATATTCCGGAAAACCGTATCCTTATCGATCCGGAATGCCGGCGGGGAAGGGGCCGGGAATTATTGGAGATTGCCCTAAAACATACTATACTTAATATAAAAAGAGTGGTTTTT
>JAITRD010000260.1 GCA_031288575.1 Treponema sp.
GCTTTAAGCGCCATCCCGGGGAGAATGCCGGTGACCCCGGCGGAAACCGCGCCGATTCTTCCCAATCAGCCGGCTTCAATGGATCCCGCCGATTTAGTGAGAAATCCCGACAGTATCCAGGGCTTACAGGCGCCTCCGGCTTTGCCGCAGGAAGATAATAACTATTTTCTAAATAGTGAAAATCAACGCCAGCCCCTCATTTTAACGGAACCTGCCCCGGCCGGTTCCAGCGGCGGTTCAAACACAGTGATTAGCGTGCCCCAGCCGGTTATCGCGGGGATACCGGAGGTTCCCCCCGCGGGGGCTTCCGCCTCAAACGCCCCTGCCCGGCCGGCGGCCCAAACCGCTCCGGCTGCCGCTGCCCCTGTTCCAGATGTCCCTGCCCCGGCGGCTGCCCCTGCCCCGGCAGCTCAGGCCGCCCCTCCGGCGGCGGCTCAACCCACTCCCGCGGCCCGGCCTCCAAGCGCCCCTGCCGTGCCCCCCCGGCCAAAGGTTTCAACCCCGGCGGCCCGGAGTACCCCCGTTGCCTCCAGAACAACTAAAGCAACGGTTCAGCCCCTGGCGGGCCGGAATAATTATTGGGTCCAGACCGGCTCCTTTTCCACAAAAACCAGGGCAGAGGGGGCCAAGGATATGCTGGCGGCCAAGGGGATTACCCCCATCATCGAAAACCGGGATGTAAACGGCAAAACCTTTTTCCGGGTACGGGTCGGCCCCTATACCTCCCAGAACGAAGCCGATTATTGGCTCGCCCTTATCAAAAATATCAGCGGGTTTGAGGAGAGCCAAATCTGGATAAGCCAATCCCGGCCATGACGACTAAATTTGGCCCGCAAAATTTCCGGGGCGGTTTAAAAACTGCCTCAGTTTTTAAACCCTCTTTCTAAAAAACCAAACTTCGGTAAAGGCAGGAGCCATAACAATTCCGTATATACAATATGTGCGGAATTTATCTTCGTCCCCGGGGGTTACAGCCCCGGAACTGCTTTTTAGGCGCCCTCTGGTTCATCTTCACGCTGATCCTGGTCCCGGTCTTGGGGGCGGAGGGGGAAATTCCGGAAAGCATCCGGGAAATATCCTTTGCCGAAAAACTCGGTTTGTCCTGGAACCTGCTCGTCACCGCTTCCTGGGGAGGGGATGAGCCCCTGATTAACCGGGATGATCTCAAGCTGAATTTTTCCTTACTGGGGCTGACCCTGCGGACCCAGGTTATCAATAAAAGTTTTTACAAACCCGGTTCTTTTCCGGTTCCCGGGGAATTCGCGCCGGGCAATACGGAATTTTCCGCGGGGCTTTACCATAAAGCTACCGGTTCCCGGCTCTTATACGGCATTCAAAATGAATGGGGCCTTCCCGCCCGAATCCGCAATCCCTGGATACGGTCGGTCCCCTTTGCGGAAAATCATAAGGCCTCCTTCAACGAACTTAAAACGGAACCTTCCTCCACCAAGGAGGCGGAAACTTATCTCTATCTGAAAAGTCCCCCCCTGGGCATCTTTAGCGGTTTTGCTTCCGTCCTGCTGGACGGGGATTTCAATTTTGCCCTCGGGGGCGGCGCCGCGGCCCGGTTTACAAAAAAGACAAGCCTGGCGTTGGAAGGTTTTTATACCGGCAGGGAATTAGCTCCCCGGAAGGAATCTTCCTGGTTTGCGCTGCCCCCGCCCCTGCCGGCCAGGGATTTCCGCATATATGCCCTGGGATTAATCTTCCATTCACCCTTCTTTAATTTGGCTTCGGACTGGGCCTATTCTGAAACCTTTGCTTACGGCAGGGATCTCTACGGCAGCCTGGGTTTACGGTTCAGCCTCCGGCCCTGGGCTTTTTCCCTGGCCGCCGACGGCGCGGGAAGCCGTTATGTGGGCAGGGACGGCTCAAGCCCCGGAGCGGGGTTCAGGACCGGGGTAAGGATAGAACGGCGGGGGAAAAAAAGCAGCCTTTTCCGGGCGGGGGCAACCCTCCGGGCTCCCGGCCTGGGAACGCCCTTTGAACGGGGGTCCTATCTTGCGTATTACCATTTTCCGTCCCTGCCGGGGACATTCCCGGTTAAACCTTCACGGGTTTCCTTCTCCCTGAACCGGAACGCTTCGGACCCGCAAAAAACCGAGGACCGGCTTGAAGGGGTTATCGGGCTGCGGGCGGGATTATTTCGTCCCGCCTTTTCGGGAACCCTCACGGCCGTTACCGGGGAAGAAAAGACCCCGCCCCCCTTTCCGGCGCCAAAAAATTTCCGGAATTTCCATTCCGCCGCCTTCTCCGGGGAACTAAGCTACGCTCCCCGGAGATTCCTGGTCAAAACGAAATTAGGTTATACGGCAAAAAAAGAAAAGGAAGGGCTCTGGGAGAGCTCCCTCAGTTTGACGGTACGCCAAAATCCCTGCCGGTTTAGCCTGAAAATCGCCTCCCCGGATTTTCCGGACAAATGGACCTGGGAAATTTCCTGGCGGCTGGAATTATGAGCCCCAGCAACATCCGGATTTTAAGCCGGCAGGAGTGCTTGATACTCGGCGTAGTTTTTTTCCAGCAGCGCCGGGGTATCCAGGCCGTAAGGGCAATGGCTAACGCAATTGCCGCAGTGAAGGCAATTTTTAATTTTGGCCATTTCTTTTTGCCATTCCTCGGAAAGGAACCGGGCGCTGGGGGCGCGGCGGATCAGCAGGGATATGCGGGCGCAGGTATTAATGACGATCTCCGCGGGGCAGGGCATACAATAACCGCAGCCCCGGCAAAAGGCGCCTTTCAGCTCCCGCCGGTCCGCTTCAACCCGCTGCCGCCGGGCATCGGTAAAAACAGCCTCCTGGTTCATGACCTCAAAAAGGGCGTCCAGTTCGCTTTCCCGCTGGATCCCCCAGATGGGCACCACATTCCCGTATTGGGCAAGCCATCCCCGGGCGGCGCCGATGTCGGTAATAAGCCCCCCGCTCAGAGCTTTCATGGCAATAAAACCTACATTTTTCTCGGCGCACAGCCGGGTCAGGGCTATTTCCTGGTCATCGGAAAGATAACTGAAGGGGAACTGCAGCGTGTCGTAAAGGCCGCTTTCTACCGCTTCCCGGGCAACCGGCAGGCGATGATTGGTGATGCCGATAAAGCGGATCTTCCCCTGAGCCCTGGCATCCGTCATCGCCTCGTAAAGCCCCGTCCCGTCGCCGGGCCGGGGATAGGCCAGGGGGTTATGAAACTGGTAAATATCTATATAATCGGTTTTGAGTTTCCCCAGGCTCGTTTCCAGATCCTTCCAAAACTGATCCGCCGTTGTTGCCGGAGTTTTGGTCGCCAGGATGAATTGATCCCGCCGGCCGGAAAGGGCCGCGCCGATTTTTTCTTCACTGTCCGAATATCCCCGGGCGGTATCAAAAAAATCGATTCCCCCGTCCAGGGCCTTTCGCAATAAGCTTACGGCCTCCGGCATAGCTG
>JAITRD010000283.1 GCA_031288575.1 Treponema sp.
CAGGTATCCACGGTGCCGAAAAGAACCTCCCCCCGCCGGGCCTTTTCCCGGGCCCCCTCCACGTGATCGAGGATCCATTTAATCTTGGTCCCGGCAAAATAAGCGTCCGGCACGAGGCCCGTGGTTTTTTTGATATAATCCCCCAGGCCCTCTTTAACCAGGGCGTCCACCAGGTCCGAGGTACGCCGGCACTGCCAAACAATGGCGTTATAGACGGGCAGCCCCGTGGTTTTGTCCCACATCAGGGTGGTCTCCCGCTGGTTGGTTATGCCGATGGCCCGGATATCCCGGATCGGAATGTTCCGCCTGGTGAGGAGTTCCATCATTACCGCGTATTGGGAGGCGTAAATTTCCATGGGATCATGTTCGACCCAGCCTTCCCGGGGGTAGATCTGGGTTAATTCCTTCTGTTCCATCCCAATCATGTTTTGTTCCCGGTCAAAAAGGATAGCCCGGGAACTGGTGGTACCCTGGTCCAGGGCTAAAATATAGTCGGCCATATTAATAAACTCCTTTCAAGGAATGGAACAATATTATCATGCCTTTTTAGGAAACGAAACAGGAAAATTCCCTATCTTTATCCGCCGGCATGGGGTAATATAGGAAAAAGGAGAACGCGATATGAAGGTTATTGCCCATAGGGGATATTCGGGGAAGTACCCTGAAAACACCATGCTGGCCTTTAAAATGGCCCTTGAGGCCGGCTGCGATGAAATTGAGCTGGATATCCAGATGAGCGCCGACGGCAGGATAGTGATTTTCCATGACGAAAGCACCGGCCGGGTTACGGGCGTACCGGGGCTGGTCCGGAATTTTACCTTTGAGGAACTGCGGAAACTGGACGCCTCGGCGCTTTACGCCGGAAAATTCGGCTTTAACCCCGTCCCTTCCCTGGAGGAATATTTTTCCTGGGTAAAAGACACGGGGATTAGCACCAATATCGAACTAAAAAACAGCGTCTTTTATTACGAGGCCCTGGAAGCGAAAACAACGGAACTTATCAAAAAATACGGCCTGGAAAAACGGGTGATGTTCTCCTCATTTAACCACGCTTCCCTGGTGAAATGCAAAGAGCTGGCCCCCTCTATTCCTTGCGGGGTCCTGGTCTCCGCCCCGGGGCTGGGAAATGCCCCCTGTTTCCTCAAGAGCTTCGGCTTTGAATATTACCATCCGGACATAGGGTGCCTGAACGACGAGACTGTAGCGGAATGTAAAAAACAGGGAATCGGGCTAAACGTCTGGACCGTCAATGATATGGGGGGGCTCCTCCGGCTTGAGGAATGGGGCTGCGACGGGATTATCACCAATTTTCCCGATGTCTGCAAAAAATGGCTAAAAAACAACCCCTCGCTCCGGGTTTCTCCATAACCCCGGTAAAGGGGGTCATTTCCTCCCCACCGCGATAAGCGCCGCCGCCCGGTGATCGTAGGGGGATTCGTCCCAGGCGCCGTAGAGTTCCACCCGGGAAAAACCCGCTTCCTCCAGGAGCCTCCGCAGTTCCGAGGCGGCGTAAAGCCGCTGGGTAAAGGTCTTTTCGATCCGCTTCTTTTCGTTGATGAGGATCCACCGGTTTTTTAACCCCGCCCAGGAATCAACCGGGGCATATTTGGTAAGGACCATAAAACCGGCCCGTTCAAACCATTCGGCCTCGATAAAATCCCGGACCGCCATTTCCTTGCCCAGGGTTTCGATAATAAAGGCCCCCCCGGGTTTCAGGGATTCGTAAACATTCTTCGCCACAAGCAGATCCTCCCGGGGGTCCTCAAAATACCCGAAGGAAATATAGAGGTTTACCGCGGCGTCAAAAAAACCGGGCCGCTTAAAGGAACGGGCGTCCTCCCGGATAAAGTCTATGTCCAGCTTTGCGCAGGCCGCGTCCTCCACGGCGGTCCGGAGGTAGGCCTCGGTGATATCCACCCCGGTAACGGCAAAACCCCGGCCGGCCAGTTCCAGGCTGACCCGGCCCATGCCGCAGCAAAGGTCCAGCAGCCGGGGGCCGCCGGCCCTTTCCCCGCCGGCCCCCTCCCCTTCTTCGCCGTAAAGGTTCAGCCGGGCAAGCCGGGTAATCCCGTCGGCCGCCAGGGGGACCTCCTGCCAGTGTTTTTCATCAAAGATAATGGGAGCGTACTCGGTCCAAAAATCTTCATCGTTAAACCATTCTTTTTTATAAGCCATAACCAATCATAACCCTATGACAGCGGAGCATTAAGCCCCTCACGACTCCCCCCAGGGGGGCACTTGACCGAAGCTTTGCACCATCTGTCTCTCTCGGGAGCAAAAAAAACCTCCTTGTGCAAAGCAAGCGTGCCCCCTGGGGAATTTTCCCCACCCGCCCGGTCATTTTTGTTAAAGTCCAACAGTTGGTTATAAAAGTAAATGCAGGAGCCTTGTTTAAGCCGTTCCCGGGTTGCAATAAGGAATAGTTTTTATAATAGTTAAAGCATGGAGTGTAAAAAGAGTGGGTAGAGCGCAAAAAATTATTTGTTTTGTTTTTGGGGCGGGGATTTTTTTGGGGATGGTCGCTTGTACCGGCAACCCCCGTTCCGGGGAATCCTGGAAAAACCGGGCTGTATACCAGCAGGTCCAAAAAGAAGAATCGGTACTCCTTTTCCCGGAACAAAAGGACCGGAGCCCCAGGCTGAATCTGAAATTTGCCCTGCTTGACCTTTCAGGTTCCAAGGCGGAGGGGCAGTTCCTGCAAAATGTTTTGTACGGGCAAAATACCCCTGACGAATATAAAGAAAAGGTCATCCGCGAATATACAGACGAGTATTTTCAAATGCGGGAGGCGGTGGCGCAAAATCCGGATTTTTTCGGGGAAAGCCTGAACTGGTTTTACAGTGAAATAATGGAAAGGACTGCAATTTTTTCCCGGGGGATAGGAATCCGCTGGAGCCGGGAATATTATACCGGGGGCGCCCACGGTATGCGGGAGGCGGAATATTTTATCCTGGATTTGGCGGCAATGAAACGGCTCAAACTGGAGGATCTCATAAAACCCGGCTCCGAACCGGCGCTGATGGAGGAGGTCGTTTTTGCCCTCCGGGATCTTTCAAACCTTGACGGGGACGCGCCCCTTTCCTCAGGAAATTATTTTGAGGATACCGTCGAAGTTCCCCAAAATTTTTTTATAAATTCCCGGGGTTTAGGTTTCCATTGGGATCCCTATGAAATCGCCCCCTATGCGGTTGGCCCCATTGAAATCCTTATCCCCTATGACAAGATAAAAAACCTTTTAACCCCCCAAGGCTTATCAATAATAGACAATATCAAGGATTTGGAGTAAGCGGAAATTGGTTCTTTATCCCCTTTGATATATTCCGATAATAAAATGAGGCTTTCCCAAAACTTCAGTTTTTGGGAAAGCGACCTTATAATTCTGCAGTTTTGCAAGGCTAAAAGCCTGAAAAACTGCAAGAGCCTGTCCCAAAACCATGCGCTTTAGCGCATAGTCAATTAGTTTTGGGACAGGCTCGAATAATAAGGTATTTGTAAAGGATCGGGCTTTCTAAAAGGTTTAGGTATCAAAGGGGATCCGCTTATGAAACGATATGGCATAAAATGCCGTCCGGACAGTGTTGAGTATTTTGATATTCTTGAGGAAACTGAAGAAGGTTTTTATGTAAAGGTTGTCCGGATAAAAAACGGAAGTGAACGGGTAATAAAGGAATTTATAACCCGCAGCCTTTTTAATATCTGCCTGAAAACAGGGTATATCTCGGAGGCAAAAGAGGCGTCTTCTTCGGTAGCCTAGCGGTTTATGTTTAAGGGCCGGTATTGTATCTCCCTTCCCTTTTATTTAGACTAAAAACATGAGTATCCGCTCTAAAATCATTCTGGTTGTTTTACCCCTGATTATCACTACCCTGTTTCTCGCCGAGGCTGCTTCTTATTTTACCGCCGTAAACGGAATCACCCGGCTCGCCCGGACTTTTTTGGATTTTAAAGCGGAGGGGCTGGAAAAATACGCCGAAAGCCAATGGGCACTGCTGGTGGAAAACAACTATGCCGGCCGGCCGGATATGATTGCCGCCGCTCAAAAGGCGGTGGAAATCTATGCCCGGAGCATCATTTTAAGCGACACCGAAATCATCCTTGCCCTGGATGAGGACGGCGCCATTGTGATGAGCACTTCCCCGGCGGGCCTGCTCCCGGAAGAAAAACCCCCGCTCCTTGATCTGCTCCGGGAAGGGCACGGGGGCATCCTCAGCGCCGACATCGGGGGAGTTACCCGGGTATTCCAGGCCTTTTATTTTGTCCCCTTTAGGTGGCAGGTGCTGCTTACGGAAGAACGGGCCGCCTTTTACCGGGATGTGGACGCTATTACCTTTCAAACGGCTGTCATGATCGCCGGCGCCTCCCTGGCGGCGGTGGTAATCCTCTTTTTATTTGCCAGGCTGCTTACCAAACCCCTGGGCAGGGTGATGGCCGCCATGAACGCCATCATCAGCGGGGGGGACCTCGCTTCCCGGGTGGAGGTGGAATACCGGGATGAGACCGGGCAGCTTGCCGCTACCTTTAACACCATGATAGGGGAACTTGAACAGGCCTACCGGCAGATTAAACGCCATGCCTTTAACGCGGTTCTGGCGGGAAAAAAGGAACAGAGGATCCGGCAGATATTCCAGAAATACGTCCCCCGGGATTTGATTGATAAATTTTTTGCCGCCCCGGAGTCTATGCTGGTGGGGGACAACCGGGAACTGGTCATCCTCTTTTCGGATATCCGGGGCTTCACCACCATCTCCGAAGCCATGCCCCCGGATGAACTGGTAAATTCCCTGAACCGCTATTTTTCCGGCCAGGTGGACATCATCATGAACCGGAACGGCATTGTGGATAAGTATATCGGGGACGCCATCATGGCTTTTTGGGGGGCTCCGGTAAAACACGAAGACGACGTCCTCCAGGCGGTCCTCTCCGCCCTGGACATGATCGACGCCGTAGATGAATTCAACCGGCATCAGAAGGAGCTGGGGAAACCGGAATTTAAGATCGGCATCGGCATTAATTACGGGATAGTTACGGTGGGAAATATCGGCAGCGAGCGGAAAATGGATTATACCGTCATCGGCGATGCGGTAAACCTGGCTTCCCGCATGGAGGGGCTTACCAAAACCTATCATCAGGAACTGCTGATCTCCGAAGGCCTTTACGCCGCCTTACAAAAACAGGCGCCGGGACAGTTCCCCGTCCGCCTCCTGGATACGGTGGCGGTCAAGGGGAAAACCCGGGGGGTTAGGATTTTTACCCTCAAACGTTCCCTCCCGGCGGAGGAGCAGAAAGCCTGGGCCCTTCACAACAAGGGGATGGAATTCTACTACCGCCGCCTCTTTAAGGAAGCGGCGGAGCGGTTTCAGGCGGCGCTTGCCCTGCTTCCCGGGGATTTTAACGCCCAAAACATCCTGGCCCGGTGCCTGGACTATGGGGCGGATCCGCCCCCCCAGGGCTGGAACGGCGTTGAGGTAATGAAAACCAAATAGGCTGCCCGGCCCGCCTAAGCCTCATTATGAAGGGCAGCAAAAAACCCGGCCATAAGCCGGGTTTATAAGGACCGCAAAACCCCCGGGCAAGCCGGGGGTTTGTCGGGATTCGCGGGTAAAGGAGCTTCCTGCCCTTCGGACAGGGGCAAAGCTCAAGCGCTTGCCCCGGGAAGGCTCATTCAACCACCGCGATAATATCCGACATCTTAAGGATAAGGTGATCCACCCCGTCAATCTTTACCTGGGTTCCGGCGTATTTATCATACATCACCTTCTGCCCGGCCTTGACCTTGATAAGCTCCGCATCATCCCCCACTTCTACGACTACGCCGCTTTGCGTTTTTTCCTGGGCCGTATCGGGAATGATGATCCCCCCGGCGGTTTTCGCTTCGTTCTTTTCGAGTTTAACCATGACCCGGTCTGCTAAGGGTTTAACCTTCATATTATTCCTCCGTTGTGTTGTGATATTTATGGATATTAGGACAGATAGAATATACAAAAATTTATCCCCGGTGGTCAAGAAATATCAGAATTTCAAGGTCAGAAGCAGGGCAATCCGGGAAAGATCGATCCCCTCCCCGGAGGACGGGGGAGGATTTTCCCCATGGAAGGCGATTGTTCCCGAGGACATCATGGCGTCAAAGGCCAGGTTGGGAGAAAAATTAAGAACAAACCCCGCGGCCGCCTCCGCGCCGAGGGGAACCCACAGGGTCAGATCCGTGGTATAGCCTGCCGGCACAAAGGCGCCGGCAATATTTACGGACCGGCTTCCCCGGATCGCCGTGCGCACATACCGGGGAAGGTTAACCCTTAATCCGGCATTTGCCGTAAAAACCCCCGGCACAGCCGTATAGGAGGCGCCGATATTAAGCGCCGGGGAAACGGAAAGGGCGGAGGAGCTATAATTATCTATTAAGGCGGGCCCGGCAACCGTGGAGGATTGCCTGGTCTGGGCTGTGGCCGGATCCAGAAACTGGGTATGGGTGGTAAGCCTTTGGGTCTCGTCCCTGGTCAAGTTCCGCAGCTCAATGACAACGCTCACGTTCACCCCTAACAGGGCCCGTTCGGAAAGGGCCCTGAACCACCGGTAAACCGGGGTGAGGGTATGCCTTGAAGCGGAGATCCTTCTGAGGGTCAGGGTCTGTTTTTCGGTATAATTGATAAACTGCGAAGCGGAGGGATCGTAAGAAAGGGTAACCTCATTTTTCCAGGTCATGGAGCCTTTTATGTTTCCCCTGGTTCCGTATACGCTGTAGTTATTCGAGTAAAAAGCCATGCCCCCCGAATATTTCAGCCCGAAGGTCTGCCGCCCGTGTTCCAGGGGAGAGACCCATTCAAAACCCGCACCGAAAACCGGGCTTATCATGCTGCCTTCCCGGGACTCTTCCTTTAAAAAAGAATAGGCCGGAAAATCAGCGGCCCCCGCCGCCGCCTGCTGGGCCTGCCCGATAAGGCCCCGGTCCTCAAAGACGGCGGAACCTGAATCGCGGAAAAAATCAACCCCAAGGTCGATGCCGGGGAGGATTTCATGCTTCCCCGCTTTAAGGGTCATACCCCAGCTCAAATAAGGCCGTATATCCCCGCCCAAGTAGGAATAGCTTTTTTGGGGAGCCATGGCGTCGGGCGCGGGGATTCCGTCGCCGGCAATCAGCCTTTCCAAAAAACCCACTTTAAGGGCCATGCCCCGGGAATTCCCCAGGAGCAGCTCGGCCCGGTTATCGGAGAGGATCTCCCGCCGGCTATAACTTAGGACATCCCCCAATCCGGGCACAGGGGCTTCAGTTTTACCGGCGGCAAAATCCTGGGAGGCCTTTTCATCAAGTTCCCCCTGTTTAAGCATATTCCCGTGATAATAGAGGCCCGCAAAGCGGGAACCCCAATATCCCGCATAACCGGCGGCGAATTTACCCTCCGTCAGGCCCATAAAAGCAAAGAAATTCTCAAAATTTACCAATTGAAAATAAAAGGGGGACATAAAATTGTCCGTATCGGTTGTTACATTCCTAAAAGTAACCTTACCGGCCCCGGACTGGGGGAAGGGCTCTTCCTGATCGATTATGGGGAAAACCCTTCCGGCAGGTTCCGGAAAGATCGGTAAAGGCTCAGGGGTTTCTGCCGGAAGGGGCAGCGCCGTCATGACGAGGGCCGCGAAAAAGGCCCCCGCCTTCCAATTTTTTTTCATAACAATTCCTCGCGTTTTTAACTAAAGATTTTTTGAACCTGGAGCCTGGCCCACCACTCCTGGACTCGGCGCTACAGCGCATGGTTGTGGGACAGGCTCTTGCAGTTTTTCAGGCTTTTAGCCTTGCAAAACTGCGGAGTTTAAAGGAAGCTTTCCCAAAAACTGAAGTTTTGGGAAAGCCTCACCATTTTCCGTTTTAGCCCAGGTATTTTTTGAATACCGCCATGGCTTGAACCATGTCTTCGTATTCATCCCCGTTATGGGTGGCCTCCACACTGATACGGCCGTTATAACCCGCAGC
>JAITRD010000056.1 GCA_031288575.1 Treponema sp.
AGGCTGTTTTTTATTTCCGCTATTTTCATGGCGGGGCGGTCCAGTTCCCGTATGCGGGTCTCAAGAGAATTATCTAACGATTGAAAAAGCTTGCGATACCGGCGGCAGATCATGTTATAGTCCGCCTGCATCTGGTTTTTTATATTGTCCAGGGCTTTAAGAAGCTGGCTAAGTATGCCCAGTTTGCTGTTCATCTCCGCATAGGCTGCCACGGCCTTCTGGCTGATCTGGGACTTAACCAGGATATAGAACCCGTTGTCAACGTTTTCGCATATGGTCCGGGAAGAATTTCTCTCGGCGGCGATAACCGCGGCCTCCATGGCCGTTACCGCCACGGTTACCCCGTTGACATGCCCGTTAACGGAATCCACGGTACGGGCCATTGGCGAGGTATCAACGTCAAAATGGAGAGTTGCCATGATTATTCTTCCCCTCCATTTTGACCGCCCTCTTCTTCCCGGGCCTCCTTGATAAGATCGATTGAAAAATCATCGTACATCCGCTGTTCAAGGCGGGGCATTGGGGGGAGCTTGGCGAATTTGGCGACGTAGGGACTTATTGCCAGTAGTTTCTTGCGGCGGGGATCCAATTCCTGCAGCTGCTCCGTGGATTGGGCAATATCCCGGTATTCCTTATCCCGCAGGGTCGCCTCGTAATAGGGTATATAGCCGAACTCGGCGGCCTTTTGATCGATGTTTTCCTTTAGGCGATCCATATAATCGCTGAATTCTTCCTGCTTTTGGTTAAACTGGGCGGCCTGAACTTCAAAACCGGCAATTATCTCGGCGTCCTTGTCCTGCTCTTGAACCTCCGCGCTGGCGAGAGACCGGGTCTTGTTCATGGCAGCCTGGGTTTCGTGCAGGGCCTTGTAGGTCTGGAAGGAGCGAATATAATCCGCGTAGGATTCGCGCATGCGGTTGATAAGATCCGCCGCCTCGGCTCGATTCCTTCCGTAAAAATCTTCGGTATCCCGGTGCCACTGGTTAAGGTAATTCAGCTTCTGATCTTTGATGTTGTTGTAAATTTTCAGCCGCTCGATACGGTTTTCCGCCATAAGGTTTTGAATAACCGGCGCCAGCACTTCTTCCTGTATCTGATGGACCCCAAAGGGCATTGAAGTCCGGGATTGATCCTCCGCGATCCAGGCGGTGGAAAAAAGATCGTATTTTACCCGGGAGCTGGATTTTAGCGAGAAGGGGGTATAGTCTTCCACCGAGTCCTGATAATCAAAACTGGCGGAACGGATGCGCTCAATTTCTTCGGCTTCAAGGGTCGGGGAATACTGGTTAAAGGCGGATTTTAGAACCGTGGAAAAAATCATGTTTGAATAATCAATAATTTTGCTTGAGCCGTTCATTTTTGATCGGCTCAGAATCTGTACCGATTCGGCCAGGCGGCGTATCAGTTTCTTGAAATACTGTATCTGGTTTTCGCTGGTGCTTTTTTCAAAATTTTTCTTCACATTGTTGAGCATATAAAAGGTATCAATTTTTTCTTTGAACCCGTCTATGTTAAACACCGGTACCACGGGATTTGTTTCAGGATCCGACGCGGTAAAGGTCTTTATAAATTCGGCGGTCTTGCTGTCCGGCAATATGACAGGCAGGGAAAGGGAAACATAATCGTTGTTACTCAAAAGATAGCGGATATTACGGACCTGACGGTCGATGTTTCCCATATAGTCAAACAGGGTAACATGCTGCATGGACGTGGAATAATCCGCGGTGTCTATTTCTTCCGGCGTGTTTGCCTGCTCCACCACCGGGGCTTCCCTGATTCCCTCTTCCAGTTCCGAAAGGGAAGCCAATAGTTCGTCGGGGCTGCGAACCACCGAAATGGCAAAATCGGTATTTTGAACCATGCCGGTATGATCTACCACAAAGCTCTTGTCTTCAAAGGGAACCCTGGTCGCGATGGGCACATAAATTACGCTCATTTTTCTGACGCGGTAATTGCGCCGTATGTCGCGGTGGGCCTCTTCAAAACCGCTTATCTTTGTTTCATTTTCTTTGATTGTTTTGTTGGCCCTTACCAGGGTGAGTATCCCCCAAACGCTGCCCAGGATCAGGGCCAGACCGAAAAAAGCCTCCTCAAATCTATATGTCAGAGCGATCAACAGGAACGCCGCCAGGGCAAGAACCGGGAAGGCCGCGGTTACGACTATTCCTTTTATTTTGTTTTTTTTGGCGGCGGCTATTTCTTCCCGTGAGACGGCAATGGATTTTTCCAAATCCATCTCTTCCTTAACGATCTTCTCAGCCGCCTTCCGGTAATAGTTGTAAAGGATTCTCGCCCGATCCTGATACAGATTCGCGGATTCCGCAAAAACTTTCCCTTGCATAATTACACCGCCTTTATAAAAAATAGGATGTCCGGGGCCTTCCCAGGACCGAATCCCCTTCCGTCAATTTCGCAGCAGCTTTCGTTCTTTGATAAGCATCTGCAGTTTTTTGATCTCCCCGTCAAAACCGGCGGGGATTCCGCCTTCCGAAACGGAATCACAGAACTGACTTAAATTCTCCAGGACATCGAGTATCTTTACATCAAGCTCCACGCTTTTTCCTTCGTCTACCGGAGAGAGATACCGTATGTCTTCCGCCGCCGCCTTAATGGACTGTCCCAGCGGCTCATAAGCGGAACCTAACATGCCGGCCTTGAGGGCCAGAGAAGCGGCGTTATTTTTCATTTTGGTAAGAAATCGCATGGTACCCGCTTCCCCGGCGGCAACATTCCGTACATGGGAAGAGGCAAAGTATCCAAAATAGACATTGAGAAAAAACAGGAAACAGAGCACCGCCTGTATTATCAGGGCGGCCTTAAGCGAAACAAGGGAAGATTGCAGCAGCAGGATGACAATAATCGAGGCCGGCAGGTACAGAAAAATACCTGCCCAGATCAGGGTGTACGACGGAATCTTGACGGAAAACCCGCCGACACGTATTACGGAAAAGAAAAAGGGGACGAAAAAGAAAAGATACATGACCGCGATGGATACCCATGTGAACGTATCCTTACCGGACAATGCACGTCCGTCGTTGATCAAAAAGAAAGCGAGAATCAGAATTCCGGCCCCCATAAGAAAGAGAATAAATCTAAAAAATGACGACTGGGTTCCGGTCATGTTTTGCTCCTGTTACGTAAGCTTATTGCCGCACTGGGGGCAGAATTTAAGCCCCGGTTTTACTTCTCCCCCGCAGCGGGGACAGGCGTTGTTGAAAGCGCCGGCAGCCTGGCTTGGGGCAAGTTCCGTGCCGCAGGAAACACAGCGCCTGGCCTCTTCCACATTGTCGCTGCCGCAGCGAGGACAGGGATTGTACTTGTTCCCGCAGAACGGACAGAAATTGGATGTGGCGGGGTACTTTTTCGCGCATTTGGCGCAGAACACCTCTTTGCGCCCCCCCGCGGGAGCCGGCGTTCCGCCTCCTGTGCCGGGGCCCGGGACGTGCTGCTGGGGTTGCTGCATCATCGCCTGTCCCACGCCGCCTCCGCCGCCAAGCATACCGGTCATGGCCGCCGCGCCGAGGATTCCCATGTCTCCGCCCCGGGAAAGGGCGTTGTTCGCAACCCCAAAGCCCTGTTTCTGCTGCCACGTATAGCCGGCGATATTCTGGGCCGAACGGTCGCTCAAAGCGGCGGCAATCTTCCTGCCGTCTTCGGTGGAGGTATCAAGATCGACACCGGTTATATAAAAGCCCGTAAGGAGCATCCCGTAGGACTCCCAGAATTCCTTAAGGGGTTCGGTTAGAAATTTTGACAGATCCTCCAGACGGGCCGAAATGGTCTGTATCCCCACCCCGTTAACCTGCATAAAAGAGATTATCGTACTTTTGGTTTTGGCGATCAGGGCGCCCAGGAAATGATCGGTCAAATCCCGAGCGGTAAATTGGGTAAGCACCCCCACAAGCTGTACCAAAAAGCGTTCCGCGTCCTCAACTTTTAAGCCGTAGCGTCCCTGAGCGGCCAGGGGTACCATCGCGCCGTAGTCGGGATCGTGAAAACGCATGGTGTCGGTGCGCCAGTCAATGGTGAGGGGAGCCGCCTTGTTGACAAACCAGACTTCCGCCGTGAAGGGGTTTTTCCCGCCGAAGGGTATGCCAAAAAAATTCCGCAGCAGGGGGAGGTTCTCGGTATTCAAAGTATGTTTGCCGGGACCGAATTTCCCAAGGATTTGCCCCTTGGAGAACAGGAGCGCCTCCTGGGATTCCCGTACGATAAGCTGGGTAAAGGTACTTAAATTGTTGTTTTGATTTTGCCCGAATTTCCACGCAAAAACATCGTTTTTCGCGTCATTCCATTCAACCACATCAACAAGAGCCATAACGCCTCCCAAGGGAACCGTCAGTCATCGCCGCCAGGCAGGAATTCCGGTTCAACCAGATGCCACGTTGCCATTTAGTAAATTGCGGCTGTTCCAAAACTTCAGTTTTGGGAACAGCTGTCTTGAATTCAGTGAAAAAACGGGCGTTCAACCGGTTTTTCCAAGAGCGTGTCCAAAACCAAGCGGGTTTTGGAACAAGTTCAAGAATTTTATGCCCTTTTTTTGCAGGTGTCAAGGGTACGGGTGAATCGTTGTGAATCGTATCGTTCACAAGTGATAATCCCGTTAAACCGGTAATTTCCGCGGTTCCACCCCCAAGGCACGGGCGGCTTTTTCCCCGGCGGCGGCGCCGGCGATGATCGCCGCGGGCGCCCCGGTAATATGGGCGGCGAGGTTTTCCGCGGCGGCGGCGATATCCTCCGCGGTCAGGGCGATCAGGCGGCGGAGGTCTCGCTCCCGGTGAAAATCCTCCAGCCCGGAGAGGAAACGGAAAAAATCGACGAACCCCTTTTCCGCGCCGGTCCGGGGACGGGTTTCGTTGGCGTAGGTTCCGATGACGGTTTTTA
>JAITRD010000028.1 GCA_031288575.1 Treponema sp.
CACCATTTTCCGTTTTAGCCCAGGTATTTTTTGAATACCGCCATGGCTTGAACCATGTCTTCGTATTCATCCCCGTTATGGGTGGCCTCCACACTGATACGGCCGTTATAACCCGCAGCCTTGGCGCCTTCAAAAAAGGCGCTATAGTTACAGCCGTCGTCAAGCCGGGGATAACGGCGGTTAAAGGCGCAGAAATGCAGATGTTCCAGCATGGGGGCGTAACCGGCCAAACACTCGCGGCAGTTTTCATGATTCTGGGCTACCGCAAAAAGGTCAACCAAAAGGCGCACATTATCACGCTGGGTCAAATGGCACAGGTAGTTGCCTTCGGACACAAAGGTAACAATATTGGTCACCGGCGTGCCCAGGGGCTCTATGGCTATGTTGATACCCGCTTCGCCGCAGATATCCGATGCCAAATGAAGGTATTCCACAATCTGGGAATAGGCTTTTTGACGATCGGAAAAACCTTCGGGCATATTGCGCGACCAGGCGGATCCAAAAACTATTGTTTCGGTTCCCATTTTTGCGCAGCGGGGTATGGCCTTTTCCAGATAGGTCTTGATAGCCCCCAGATCGGCCTTTGGTCCCGTTACCTGGTATCGCTGGTGCAGCATACAATTCATCGCTTCGCTTTTTATTCCCGCAAGCTGCTGAAGATCCAGCCATTTGCCAAACTGTTCTTCTCCGGCATCATGAACCGGAAAAACCTGAAATTCGTAGTAATCAAACCCGGCTTTTTTTACCAACTGCGCCTTTTCAGGCGAAGTACAGATCCCTAAACGCATATTTCCTCCTCCTCATAACACAAAACAAGGCTTTTAAAAGCAAGCCTGTTTTTAAAGGGGCTCGTATACAAGGACCCAATTCCCGGCGGTTTTCCCCTCAAGGTCGAGGGTGATTTTTTCGGGGTCCGCGGTCAAGGCAAGTTCCCGCTCCGGCGCAAGCATATTGGGTTTGCACACCGCGGCTTTAAGGCCGGCGGTTCCCAGGGGATTCGGTATGGTCAGCCTTCCCGGTTTTTCCGAAAACACTACCATGGCGGTCCTAACGCCCGCTTCCAGGTGCTTAGGATCCAGGGGGGCAAAACAGATCCAGCCGGGCACATCCGCAAAGCGGTACATTTTACCATCTATGATAATTTCGTTTTTGTTGCCGCTAAAACCGGCGAGCAAGCCCCTTTCATCCAGGCGGTAACTTAGGGTTTCGCTCCCCTGATAGGTAACCCTATGGCCAAAAAGTTCTTCTTCGTTTAAGTCCAAATCCAGGCTGGGCAGGGTACGGCCTTTCAAATACCCGGCGTCCTGTTCGGGATCCCGGCCGAAAAGGCTGTCCCAACGTTCATAAAAGGTGCGGTAATGGGGCGTCATGGAAACCGTACCGTTGGAAAAACGCATAATAACAAGCCGGGCGGAAGCGGGGCGGCTGCGGATTTCGCCGCCCTCCTCAGAATAGGCGCCCATATAACAAAGGAGGTCGAAGAGGGTAGAAATATCGCCGCCCATTGACTGGGACTGATCGTCCCTGGCACGGAAAGCCAGGTACAGGGCATGCCCCCCTTTGGAGTTACGTTTTTCAAAACCTACCGGTTTTCCGTCAAGCCAGGCAATTTCCTTTGCGTCCTCCGCCGCAAAGGGGTAGACAAAATCGGGCAGCATATCGGTGGGTATGATCATGCCGGCGGTTTTGATATCCGGGGCGAAAGATACCGTTTTACCCTTTGCGGTAAGGGCCTGGGCAGCTTCACCCCGGGGCTTTACGCCAAAGAGTTTTTGCCAGCCTTCAAGGGAGCCGGATCCGTCCCGCCATCCCACCGGGGGAGTAGCCATCCAGAGCAGGCGGCCGCCGCTCTGTACAAATTGTTCCAGCAATTTTAATGTTTTTTGGCTTAAAAAACTCTGATACAGGAAGACCAAGGCCCGGTAAGATCGGTTTTTGACCCTTATCGTACCATCCCCGGTAAGGTGCGCGTGTTCCAGCAGTTTTTGTTCGGTAATGTAGTTACAATAACCGTACTGGACCATCCAACTGCCAAAACGTTCTTCCGAATAAAACAGATCCAGCGGATAGACTGCCAAAAGATCGGTAATCCGGGTCTCAAAATTCTGGACAAATGAATCCCGCCCGATGCCGCGAAAGGTGCCGTTGCCGAAAACCCGGCCTACCGCATTTTGCCTTTGGATTATTTCCTCGGGCGAACCCCAGCCGCCGGCATAGCCCCTGCCGTCCTCATTTAACATTGCCAGCGAAGAGCCGAAAGCCTGGGTATAATAATTCCGGTCCGCATAACCGTGTTCGCCGTGATCCGTACCGCCGCCGGTAAAATAATCGTTCTAGCGGAAGTAGTCATAACAACCCGCCACCGCCTCAATGACGGAAGACGACGCAACATACTCGCTGTGATAATCGTAACGGGAAAAAAGATCGTCCCGGCGCAGGCTGTACCATTTCATCTCCGGGTAATTTTTGTCCAGCGTCGGCGATTCCTTCCAGGTGGCATGTCCGTGGGCGTCTATCGGGTTGCGGAATTTTTCTTCCGCATATTTTTTGATGTCTACACAGAGCTGAACCACGACATCGTTCAGTAACTCAAAGTAGCGTTTGCGGAAAAGCCATGTGGCATAAACCCCTTCCGCCCCGGGTTTAAAAATATGCTGTACCGGCAGATCCCGTTCTTCATTACAGAAATCATGCTGGTGGTAGGAAAAGTAGATCAGGTACTTACCAAAATCTTCAAATTCCTTGCCGTAGGCCGCTGAAAAGCCTTTGGCCAGATTAGGCGTCAGGTAGCGGGTGGTTATTTCGGTCCGGTCAAAATGAACGTTGGAATCCCAGTCGAACTGGATATGCATCTCGTCGGAATAGAAACCCTGGTAACTTATCCCCGCCTTTGCGTGGGTATCCAGGATGCCCTTCATATAATCAAGGGCGCCCGGGGCAAAGTAGTCAAGCTCACGGGTTTTGTACACCAGAACGGCAAGACAGCGGTTGTAACCGGGCTTGACCCCTTCCCAGCGGCCCATGACCCGTACCGGTATTGAGCCGTTTCCCCTTTTGGAAATATCCTCCGAACCCATGATCTCAACTTTACCAAAGGACGAAATATCCAGGATCTCCTCAGGATTTACATAAAAATAGGCGGTATCGGCAAAACGTTCTTCCTTAAAGGCGTAAACTACCACCCTGTCGAGTTCCAAACGTACCGGGCCCTTGTTGTTTGACCACTGGGTTTGTTGAGACATCTTGACGCTGAAATTCCCCTGGGGATCGATAAAACCTTCGCGGTAATGCCAGGAATAACCAACCTCGTTATGATCCTTTACATAACCGTCCCCCAGATCCAGGGGATTGGAAACGCTGGCGGAAAAATCCAGACCATATTGTTTGGCCAGATCGTGGATAACCTTATAAACCCGTATGGTCTTTTCGCTTTCCGGAAACAGGGTGCGTTTGGTGCCGCCAAAAAAAAAGTCATACGTAACCTGAACGACCGCCGCATTTTCGTCCCGAAAATTCTCAATCCGTTTGCGGAGGGTGTCTTCTTTTGTATCCCGGCGGTTATCGCGGAAAGTTTTTTTCTCCATTGAATAGCCGCGATCGTCTTCTACGACAAGAGAAGCATCGGGGGATTCCAAAATAGCATCTATCTGTTTTTCACTTTCAAACATCAATGTCCGGAACTTGCTAAAACGGTAAATAGCGCTGCTTTTTTTAATGATATCCACTTGCCCCCTCCCCTATATGCCCACCGGATCGAAAAATCCGTAACCTATTATAAACCCCCTTTTTTAAACACACAAGCCCTCGCATTATTTGCCCATAAACGTTGCTTCACTAAAACGATCAATCTGGTTATAATCCTTTGTTATGAAACAGATTCATGTAAGACTTGACGATTCGGGGGGTGTTCCGATGCCGAAGCAGGTATTGGAAACGGTATACGTGAGCGATCTCGAGTTCGAGCCCGAGGAACGCCGCCAGCGTATTTTGCCGGACGGGACGGTGGAACTGACGGTAAACAGCGAGCCTTATATGATCCATGCCAAAATTAACCTGCCCCTGTACGGCAACATTTGGGTTATGGCGGATAATGAAGGCGCCGGTTATACCGGGGATTTTGTTGATTTTGTCACCGAAGCCTGCCGTACCTATATCCGGGAGGCGGAAAAATACGGGGAAAGCCAAAACCTTTCCCCGGAGACCCGGGGCCACCTCGCCGCGGCCAAGGAATTTTCCCATTTGGCGAACCGCGGAAAAACCACTCCGGAAAACCGGCTTTACGCCCTTTCCCACGCGGTATACGCCGCGGAGGCCGCCCTCTTTGAAGCGGCCCGTCAAAGGGTATACGCCGCCCCCCGGAAGGATTTGCTCCTGGGCTGCAATTTTTTCCGTTATACCTCCCCCGAGGCGCGGTATGCGAAATTTTTCGCCGGTGTCTTTGATTTTGCCACCCTTCCCTTTTATGCGGGAAGGACCGTTCTGGAAAGGGGAAAGTATACCTACGAATATATCGACAGGGCGCTGGAATTTCTGCAAAACAAAAATATAACTCCCAAGGGGCACCCCATTTGGTTCGGCCACGGGGACGTAAACCCCAAATGGCTTTTCGGCCAGCCCTTTGAAACCCTGCAAGGATACGCCCGGGAAATCGCCCGGCATCATGGGGAGACCTATCGGGGCAGAATCGGTATTTGGGACGCCATGAACGAGGCCCACGACTGGGCCAACTGTTTTATGCTGACCCAGGCCCAGCTTACGGAACTGACCCGGACCTGCTGCGATACCCTCCACGAAACGGACAGCGCCGCAACGGCGGTGGTCAACGTATGCCTGCCCTTTGCGGAATACGTGGCGGGACGTTATGTATGTTACGGTTCCCTCCCGGAAAAACTGCGCTCCCCCCTGGCCTATTTCCGGGCGATCCTGGAAGCGGGGGTACCGTTCGACGTTACGGGGATACAACTCTATTTTCCCGCCCGGGACATGGTCGCGGTGGACCGTATGCTTTCCATTTTTGCCTCCCTCGGCAAGCCGGTACACATCACCGAAATGGGCGTCAGCGGCGGTTTGCGGAAACAGGGCTCCTCAACGGGGTCATCCTGGACCCAGCTTTCCATGTCCGAAGGCGTCTGGCACGGCGGCTGGAACGAACGCACCCAGGCGGACTGGCTGGAACAGTTTTATACGATAGCCGCGGCCCATACGGAAATAAAGGCCCTCACCTGGTGGGATTTTATCGAGCCCTCCTTTTCGGGCAACGGCGCCTTTCTTTACGAAGACGAAAATCCCCGGGAGATCTATTTTAGGCTGCTGGCC
>JAITRD010000038.1 GCA_031288575.1 Treponema sp.
GGCAACCTTCCCAATACGGGGCTCATCGACAACCTGCCTCCTATGGCCTGTGTCGAGGTCCCGGTCCTGGCTTCCAAGGCGGGCATCAAGCCCTTCTATGTGGGGCCCCTGCCGGATCATCTGGCTATCCTGGTCAACACCTCAAGCCGTTGCGAGGAACTGGCCATCGCCGGCGCCATTGAAGGAAATCCTGAGAAAATTTTCCAGGCCGTGCTCTTCGATCCGCTAAGCTCCAGTGTTCTTTCCATGGCGGAAATCCGGAACATGACCCGGGAGATGCTGGAAAAAAATAAACCGTTCCTTGGTTACTTTAAAACTGTTTCAATATAAATATTAGGAGGAAAGAAAATGAAGTTGTGTAAATTCGCGGTTGTATCTCTGGCGGTGACGGTTCTATTGTTCGTTGCCGGGTGTTCAAAAAAGGAAGGGGCCTCGGGCGGCGTCCAAGGCGGT
This sequence comes from Treponema sp., assembly GCA_031288575.1. Classification (GTDB taxonomy): domain Bacteria; phylum Spirochaetota; class Spirochaetia; order Treponematales; family Breznakiellaceae; genus JAITRD01. The sequence goes on from JAITRD010000038.1 coordinate 454, forward strand.
ACAAAAAACCTGCGGTTCTGGACCCATCAGAATGTCCCGTGGAATGACTCCAACGATGCGCTGGCTGCGGGGTTTATGAAGGAGAATCCCGATATCAAAATTGAGATAGAAGCCTTCCCCTACGCCGATTTTGAACAAAAAACCCAAACCGCTCTGGCTTCCAAAACCGGCGGCGCCGCCATCATTGAGCTTTGGGGCGGCTGGATTCTGGATTTTGCCCCCTCAGGCGCCCTGTCGCCTGCCCCCGACTATCTGATCGATGCAATCAAGAACGACTGCTACGATCCTGTTCTGAAGGGGGTTTATTATAACGGCAAATACTACGGCGTTCCCATAGAATTCAATCAGGAAGGGGCGGGGCTTCTTGTCAATAAACCCTGGTTTGAGGAACATGGCGTTGCCTATCCCACGGCTTGGGATGAGATGATTGACATTGCCCGGAAATATCGGATTTATAAGAATGGCGAATTCGAGTTTAAGGGCTGGAATTTTATCAGCAACGATACCCTGGTCTTTACCTACACCGCCATGATCGTTTCCAAGGGCGGCGCTTACCTTGAAAATGACGGGCATAAGTTCAATTTTGAAACTCCCATAGCTAAAGAAGCCCTTCAGACCCTGGTGAACTACGTGACCGTGGATCACCTGACCGACATCAGCACCTTCCTTGGCTCCGGCTTTGACAATGAGTACGAGATCTTCCTTGGGAGCGGTCTTATGGCCCCCCGGGGTTTCTGGACCATTCCCACGGGCAAGGAGATGTACGGCGTTGAGTGGGGCAAGGATTTTGACTATATAGCCCTTCCATTCTACGGACCGGATAAAAAATGGGTTGCCGAAACCGGCTGGAGTCAGGTTGTCAACGCCGGAACCCAGCACCCCGAGGAAGCCTGGAAATTTGTGGAATACTGCCACCGGACTGAGAACCTTATACAGATGGCCATTGACCGGGGCATGATTCCCCCGCAGAAGGCGGCGGCTACCAGCTCTGCGTACCTGAGCGCCCTGCCCTATGCCAAACCCATCGTTGATGCCCTGGACGGAGCCGAGCATATCGGGTATATAAATACCGACGTGATGAAAGTTTCATTGGTCAACGTGTTTGTGGATATGGTGCAGAACGGCGTTTCTGTGGATGCCGCGACCAAGCGGTTAACCGAAGAGTGTAACGCCGTTGCCAAGTAACACAGCGGGGTAAAAACAATAGCCGGGGAGGAACCTATGAAAAGTTATAAGTTTGTTATCGCGGTACTGGCCCCGGTTTTTATCCTTATCGCCACCTTTCAGATCATCCCCATCTTTTTGGGGCTGGGAATTTCATTCTTCAATTACAGCCCCCTGAACGAACACAATATTTTTATCGGGTTTTCCAATTTTATAAAACTGGTGAAGGACCCGATTTTTTACAAAGCCTTTGGGCATACCTTTTATTTCGTGGTTGTTTCCACGGGAATGAATCTTGTGCTTACCCTGGTCATCGCCCAGATAATCAGTTCATTCAGGAGCAACAAGCTCCGTTCGGGGTTCAGGGTGATCTTTTTTATGCCCTGCGTCGCCCCTTTGGCAGCCACCGGTTTTGTCTGGAAGCTGATGTACGATCACCGGTTCGGGCTTATCAATATTATCCTTAACAGACTCTTCAATATAACACCCCGGGCCTGGCTGGGTGAAGCGGGAACGGTGCTGCCGGCGATTATTATATTCTCCCTCTGGGCCGATATAGGGTACAATATCATCCTGTTCTGCGCCGGAATCGATGGCATCCCCAGGGATTTTTTTGAGGCCGCCGTAATAGACGGGGCCGGGCCTGTAGCGCGTTTCTTTAGGATAACCCTTCCCCTGCTGGCAAGAACCACCTGTTTTGTTCTCGCCATGACCATGATCTTTTACTTCCAGTCTTTCGCCCAGTTTGAGGTGATGCAGCGGGATCACGGGGGCCCTAACGATATTGGATTAGTGCTGTCCCTTTTGATATACCGGACCGCTTTTAAATTTAAGGATATGGGGTATGCCGCCACCATATCCCTGGGGCTCTTTCTTATGATTATGGTCTTTACCATTATTTCCCAAAAGGTCAACAAAGTCGATTGGGGGTATTAGGATGACCCGGCGGAGATCTTTCCATATTTATCATCTGTTCTTTATTGTCTTTGGGGTATTCTTTGTCTTTGTGATGCTTATGCCCTATATCTGGATGCTTTTTAACACCTTCAAAAAAACCCAGGAACTTCTGAGGAATCCCTACCGGATGCTGCCGATTCAGTGGACATTGTCGAGTTACGCCACAGTATTCAAACGGACTCCTTTTTTCGGATGGTTTAGGAACAGCGTTACGGTAACCGTATCGGTTACCCTTATTGTTCTCCTTTCCAGTTCCATCACGGGTTTTGTTTTTGCCAAATTCAGATTTCCCGGCCGAAATATTTTGTTCTGGATAATTCTGGCTTCCATGATGGTTCCCTTCCAGACCACCATGATCCCGAATTTCCTCATCGTGAACCAGCTTCACCTGTACAACACCCTTTTTGCCCTGATAGTACCCGCCATGGTTTCCGGTTTCGGCATATTCCTCTGCCGTCAGTTCTGTGAAGGTATCCCCGACAGCCTTTGGGAAGCGGCCCTCATAGACGGGGCCTCTAATCTTGGTATCTATTTCAACGTTATGCTGCCCCTGCTGCGTCCCTGCCTGGCGGCGCTGGCGATTTTCACCTTTCTTGGTTCCTGGAATGAATACCTTCAGGCCCTGATAATGCTGGAAAACGTAAAGAATATGACCCTGCCTATCGCCCTTTCCTATTTTACCAATGGGGCCCATACGGTGGATGTTTCCGCCTGCCTTGCCGCCGCGGCCCTTATTATGCTTCCGGTGACCATAGTGTTCCTGTTCTTCCAGAAGCATTTTATTAAAGGCGCCGCAATTTCGGGGATGAAATAGGCAAAGTCTAAGAATAAAACTTGAGCGCCTCTTCTAATGATCTCGCAGGGGCTGCCCCTGGCGGCCCGGAAGGTATCGGCGATGTGGCCGCACCAGGCTTCCTCGTCCAGGGATTTGGCGACCCCCAGGTAATTGGGCCTGGGTTTCCTCGAATAAACGATGCCCGTATTTTGCAGCAGTTCCCCCATTTTCTGTTCGTCGCTGAAGGCTGAAATAGAAAGTTTCCGCAAATTGGGAATGGCCTTGTAAATGGCCGGAAAGGTATTCTGCATGGGTTCGCAACAGCCGTAGTAGACCGCCCCTACCCGGGAACAGAGGCTCTCGTTGCAGGGCAGGAAGAATTCCCGGAACATCTCCGGCGAGACGGAAGAGGTTTCTTCCATTTCGGTGAACATCCAGACGTCCTTGAGCGTATAGGTCCCCGGCGCCTTGCTGGGGAGTCTTGAGGTAAAACCGTAACTGGACTGGCCTATATCGGAATTGCCGCTGGTGGAAGTGAGGAGATTTTCCTTTTCATAAAAATCCAACAGCGCATGATGGTTGGCGGTGAGATACTTCATGAGTTCGTGCACCGCTCCGGGACAATCCGCGAGAAAAACCCAGAGATTCTCCATACCGCAGAGGCTTACCGCCTGGGCGGTTAATTCTACGTGGTGAATTGCCCCCTGATTTTGACAGGCAGTATGCCGTCCAGGACTTCTTCAATAACGTTTTTTTGGTCATGATGGGAAGTTCCGCGTATTCCCGTTGTTTTTTTGCCAGCTCCCGAAGGCGCTGAATTTCTTTCCTGGTAATGCTGTGCATGGATCCCTCTTCTATATTGCCTCAGCCGCTAACTTTTCAGTTCTACGGTATAGGTGAAAAAATCGCCCCGGACTATGGAATTGCATAATTCGATGATGACCGGACCGTCAAAGGTGGTTCTTTCAATATGAATAATGGGCTGGCCGGCTTTAAGTTTCATCTGTTTGGCCTCATAGGGATGTATGGCGTCGGCCCGGAATTTTTCAATAATCCGTTGAGGGTTGACCCCTAACGCGCGCATGGAATTATAAAGACCTTTTTCCACTATGTCCCTTTCCGTGAGCCGGGGGCAGAGGCTGTAGGGGATATAGGAGGTCTCCACCGCATAGGCCGTATCATCTACGCTGCGCAGTCTGAGCACCCTGAAAACCCTTTCATCCCTGTCCATCCCCAGGCTTCCAGCCGTTCCGGCGTCGGCCTTTTCCACGGTGAAAGAAAGCATCTTCACGTGCTCCTTTTTCCCTTTCTGAAGCAGGGCCTCGCTAAAGGAATAGAATTTTGACAGTTTCTGTTCCAGGCTGACACTGACCACGAAGGTTCCCTTGCCCTGGAAACGAACCAGATGTCCCGAATGGACCAGTTCTTCAATAGCCTTGCGCACGGTAATACGGCTCAGGTTATAAATCCGGCAGAGTTCTATCTCAGGGGGTATTTTCTGGCCGCTTTTCCATTCGCCGGTTTGGATTTTTTTTAGAAATTTTTCCTGAAGCTGGTAATAAAGTGAAATAGGTTTTGACCTGTCGAATTCGATATCGTTTTTATTGGCCACAGCCGCCCTCCCGGTGGATATGTTATTATAACATTGAGATGACTTCCACGCAAGATGATAAGGCCTGTTCCGGCTCTTGCCAACCTGCCGATTGACAGCTGAGGATATAAAAGATAATATTGTTATAACAACTATAAATTGAGGAAGGCTATGGATACATGGGAAGTTTTTTACGGACTTGATGAAGCGTATTTCTCATCGAAAAACTGCATCTTCACTTCCGCAGAAATAGCCCGGCAGAGCGCCCTTTGGCGGAATTTGGGGGTTATTCTTTCTCAAAAGCGGGGGGAGATCCTCGCTTTTATCAAAAAGATGGGAGGCCTTGAAGGGAGGCGGATTGTCCTGACCGGGGCGGGCAGTTCCGCCTATGCCGGGGAAGCCGCGGCCATGATGGTTGGCAAGAGCGCGGGACTCCGGGCGGAGTCTGTCCATACTACCGACATTGTCTCCGTTCCTCATTCGGTGCTTTTTCCGGATCTTCCCACGCTTCTGATTTCTTTTGGGCGTTCGGGCAACAGTCCCGAGTCAATCGGGGCGGTGGAGTATGCCCGGAAAATCGTAAAAGATCTCTATGAGATAGCCCTGGTCTGTGACTACGAAAGCAAGCTCGCCAAGATTACCGCCGAATCCGGCAGGGGCCTTGCGTTCATCATGCCCGAAGGTTCCTGTGATAAGGGTTTCGCCATGACTTCCAGCTTTACCTGCATGACATTGGCCTGCTGCGCAGTTCTCGGCGCCGGGAATTTTGACACATTCATTGAAGACATAGGCCGCCTGGCCGCGGCCGTCGACGGAAAGAAGGATGCCCTGGTCACCGCGGCGCGGAAATGGGCGGCTGTTGATTATGACCGCCTTATCGTTCTGGGAAGCGGCTGCCAGAAGGGGCTGGCCCGGGAAGGGGCCCTTAAATCCATGGAACTCACCACCGGCATAGTGAATACCGGCTGGGACAGCCCCATGGGGTTCCGGCACGGTCCCAAGGCGGTAATCACGGACAAGACCTTGACGGTGCATTTTATTTCCCCCGATCCCTTTACCGCCCGCTATGATCTGGATCTGCTGGCGGAAATTTGCAGGCAGAAAAAGGGGAACCGTGTTATTGCCCTGAGCGGGGAAAAACTTTCTATTCCGGTGGATGAAAATATTGTCATCGGCGGTGAAAATTACGGGTTTGGGCAGGACATCTGCCGGGGCTTGTCTTATCTGTTTTTCTGCCAGCTTCTGGCCATGTTTAAGTCCCTGGCTCTGGGGCTTTCCACGGATAATCCTGTACCTACCGGTGAACTTACCAGGGTAGTTTCCGGCGTAACCCTGTACGATCTCAAGGACTAGGGTATGGTCTTTTCGCCTCGGTTTGACGTCCTGGCCATGGGGGAACTCAACGCGGATCTTATTATTACGGGCCTCAAGGAAGCGCCGGCGCTGAACCGGGAAATTATCGCCGGGAGTTTTAGAAAGACCCTGGGAAGTTCCACAGCCCTCTGCGCGGCAAATATCGCCAAGCTGGGGCTTAAGGTGGGGTTCTGCGGAAAGGTCGGCAGCGACGAAGACGGCCGTTTTGTACTCCGGGAACTTCAGGCCCGGGGTGTCGATACGAATTTCTGCAAAATAGACCCTTCCGCGGAAACCGGCATTACCCTGGGCCTTAACTGGGGCGGTGACCGGGCGCTGGTAACGGTTCCGGGGGCCATAAGCACTTTTTCTGCCGCGGATTTTGATCCCGCCGTTCTAAAAACCGCCGGGCATATCCATGTGGGTTCCTTTTTTCTGCAGACCGCCCTGCGCCGGGATCTGCCGGGCATTTTCAAGGCCGCCCACAGTTTGGGCGTTACCACTTCCCTGGACGCAGGCTGGGATGATACCGGTACCTGGGATTTCGGCATCAGGGATCTTCTTCCCCACACGGATGTTTTTTTTCCCAGTGAAACCGAGGCGCTCAACGTGACCGGGAAACCGTCCGTGGAGGAAGCCGCCGCTGAATTGGCCGGTCTCTGCGGCATAGCGGTAATAAAGCGGGGCAAGCTGGGGGCTTACTGTGCAAGCAAGGGAAGAGTCTATCGGACGGCATCCTATGATGATGCCCCGGTGGTGGACACTACCGGGGCCGGGGATTCCTTTAATGCGGGTTTTATCTACGGTTTTGTCCGGGGCCTTCCCCCGGAACGCTGCCTTGAATACGGCAACGCCTGCGGCAATATCTGTGTGGGCGTCATGGGCGGGGCCAACGCGGATCTCAACATTGAAAATGTCGAAGCGGTAATGAAGGCCCATGGACGTTTATAGGCATTTTATCTTTGACATGGACGGAACCCTTTCGGATACGGCAAGGGCTACTGTCAGGGCCACCCGGAAAACGGCTGAGAAGCTGGGAATGCCTCCGCCTTCAGCGGAGAAGGTGAAGGCCGTTATGGGTTATCCGGGCTTGGAATATTATCGTATGCTCCTGGGGGATATCGGCCAAGATCTTCTGGCCGCCTTCGCGGCGGAGGCCGATCGCAATGAGGACCGGGAAATCCGGCGTATAGGCCGGGACATGCTTTTCCCGGGAATTCGGGAAGCCCTGGATTCCCTGCTCGGCCTGGGGGTGGAACTGTATATCGCCAGTACGGGCCATCCTGATCACATCGCTCTTTTACTTGACGTAACCGGAATAAGGCGCTGTTTTAAAAAAGTGTACTGCGGGAGGCCCCGGAAGGCAGAGATGGTACAGGAGCTCATGGCCGCCGCCGGCGCTCTGAGCCCAGAGGGCTGGCTCATGGTAGGGGATATGCATATCGACGCCGAAGCCGCCCGGAGCAACCGTATCCTGGCGGTGGGAGCGGGTTTCGGCTATTGCCCTGAGGAGAAACAGCATCTGTTTGATGTAGTGGTTGAAACTCCCGGAGAGCTGGCTGCCCTCGCCGGGGAGAGCTTAGGAACTGTAAAAGAATAAAATGTACCGCATTTTATTCTAATTGCTTAAGACAAAACACCGGCGGTCTTTCCGGCGCAGCCGCAGATCTTCATTTTTTCAATTACCTTGGCGCGGACCGCATCACGGCCGGCGGCGCCGTATTTTTTTGGGTCCAGGACTTTTGGATCTCCGGCGAGGTATTTTTTTACCGCCTCCGTAAAGGCGATCCTCAGTTCGGTGGCAAAATTCACCTTTGCGATGCCCCGGCCGATACAGTCCCGGACAACATCGTCCTCAAGACCCGACGCGCCGTGGAGCACCATGGGAACGGTGATTAAATCCTTCAACACGCTGATGAGTTCGGCCTTTAAGACCGGGGTTTCCGTATAAATGCCGTGGGCGGTTCCTACCCCTACCGCCAGGGATGTGACCCGGGTTTTCCTGACGAATTCCAGGGCCTCACCGGGATCGGTGTACCCGCCGCCGCTTTCGTGATCGTCTTCCTTGCCGCCCACTTTCCCCAGTTCCCCTTCCACGCTGATCCCCGAAGGTTCGCAGATCTTCACTACCGATTCGGTGAGGGCAATGTTTTCCGCCAGGGGAAGCTTGGAACCGTCAATCATGATGGAGGTATAGCCTGTTCTGAGGGCTTTTGCCGCCAGAGCAAAAGTATCGCCGTGATCCAGGTGGATGGCGACTTCCACAGGTGAATTCTTTGCCCTTGCGGCGGTGTTTGCGTAATAGAGGTCCAGGCTGCCGTACTTCAGGGTTCCCGGCGTGGTTTGGATGATCACCGGCGCCATGAGTTCCTCGGCGGCTTCGATGATGGCCTGGATCATCTCCATATTTTCGGCGTTAAAAGCGCCGACCGCCCAGCGGCCTTCACGGGCCCGCTTCAGCATAGATTCTGCAGTTACGAGGGGCATTAATTCCTCCCTTGATTCCGGTCAAATCCCGCAGCCGTTCCGTAAAGGGCAAGGGTCTGCCGGATATGGGCTATAGTGAGGTCCCGGGGCTTTGCCGGGAGGCTCCCTTCGCTTACATCGTCAATGAGATTGGGCATATACTGGCTGACCAGGGTATAGGGAATTCCGGTCCGCGTGAGATTGTCGAAAAGTTTTTTCACAGCGGCGGAAAGTTCCGCATTGGTCCAGTAATACCGGCTCCGGTCACTGAGACTGTACCTTCTGGCGAAATATTTTTCCTCATCGCTTCCATGATAATGTTTTTCCCAGTAATTAGGCAAGGATTTGAGCATTACCTTTTCCAGTACCTTTTCCAGTTTTGAACGATCCTCTTCCCGGTGTATGAGCTCGGCTTCTATCCGGGCAAGGGAGAAGACGGCTTCCCGGTAACGGAAGGTAAGCCAGGGGCCGACTTTCAATATGCAGAAATGATCTTCCACCATTTCACGGAGCCCCGACGGCCGCTGATAATCGGTGGAATGGGCCTCAAAAACGAGGCCGGTATTTTCCAGGGCTCCGCTCAGTTCCCGGGCAGCGGCCCTGTTGTAATAAAAGATCTTATGGTCGGAAAATTCCACCCCGGGCTGGGCCACCACGGCGATGACCCGTTCCCATGCGTCTGCCAGGCCGGCAGTGAAAAAGGCCCTTTGGTGGACTTCCAGGGTTTCAAGAATGCCTTCCCGGGAACTTGGCCTGATTGAATCTCCTTCCTCCCGGGCGCCGCCGGGGATGGGAACCTCGGTTCCGATAATGTAAAGAGGTTTGCTTTTCCGGTGCCGGGCCGCTTCTTCACAGACCCCGCAGAGTTCCGCCGTCCGTTCCGCCGCCACCTTATCCGCCAGGGGCAGCTTACGGTCCCCGGGATCGTCGGCGCAGAACATACTGGCGTCCAAGTGTATTTTTTCGAACCCCGCCTCGGTATAGGCCCGTACCAGGGTCCGGGCCTTTTCCATGGCGCTTTGGGCCTTTTCACGCTGCCAGGCGTTAGGTCCCAGATGATCCCCGCCAAAGAGGATCCGCCGGGCGGGAAAGTTAAGAGCCACCGCTATGGACTTTACATAATCCACAAACCGGGCTGGAGTGAGTCCCGTATAGCCGCCGAACTGATCCACCTGGTTGGAGGTAGATTCGATCACCGCGAAACCGTCATGTTTCCCGGCTTCCAGAAGGGCCGCCTCAATTACGGTTCTGTGGGCGCTGCAAACCGAGTACATGCCCAGGGGCATTCCCCGGTTGTTGTGGGCAAGCCTTTTTTTAAGTTCTTCCGCTGACTCCGGCATGGAATAAGTATACCAAACGAAGGGACAATGCGCTATACTTGAAGAAAAAAACCGCTTTGATATGCCTGCCGTATTCGTGCTATAATGCCCCTATTCTGTTCGGCAGGAGATTGGCATGAAAATCGCGGTACGGTATCATTCCCGTTCGGGAAACACAAAAAAAATCGCCGAGGCCATCGCGGAAGCGGCGGGGGCGGATGCGGCGGATTGCGGAAGGCCCGTCACTGAAGCGGCGGACCTGCGGGGAAGGCCTCAGGGGAGCCGCCGGGTTCGCCCGTGCGGCCCTGAAAAAAATCCCTTGAAATGAGCGGGCCGGCCCTAAATTTCGAGGATCATCCCGTCGTAAGCGGGGACAATGCCCTGGGCGCCCAGGACCTCGCAAAGCTCCCCGTGGCTCACATGGCCGTTGTGGGAAAAATGGTTGGAAATGAACCTGGTTTTCCCGCTGGCCAGGCCCGCGTCAAGGAGGCGTTTTTTGAGGAAAATATTTTCCCCCATGCCCATGTGGCCGGCGCTGCCCTTTTCCCTGCCGGTGGTACAATCCATGCTGACCGCGTCCAGTTTCCGGCCCCTGAGGGCTTCCGCCAGAACCCGCTCCAGATCTTCCTCAGGAAGGCCGGTATCGTTCATCTGGAGAAAGGCCCTTTCCCCTTCCTCCAGGAGAAAAAAAAGACAGTCCTCCCTTGGATCGTGGCGGGCTTTAAGGGCAGTAACCCTTAGTTCCCCCCTTTGTATGACGCTTCCGGGGGCGATTTCATGAATTTCCAGGGAAGGGTCTTCCGGCACGCCGAATTCAAATTTCAGGCCCTCCCTGATAACAAAACAGGACTTTTTATTGGCGTAAACCGCGAGGGGGGGTCCGCCGGGAATATAGGCGTAGGGGGAACCGCGAAAGGTAAGCTCCGCCCAGGCCAGGTGATCCGTATGGGAATGGGTAAAGCAGACAGCGTCCACCGCGGTCAAGTCCAGGTTGTAGCGGAGCTTATGCAGCATAATATCGGGGGTCATGTCCAGCATCAGGTGCCGGTTGATCAAAAACCCGCACCGGGAGCGGATGTCATGCCCCCCCGCCAGGCCGGCCCGGAGGCAGGTTTCGCATTTACAAAATAGCGCGGGGATGCCCTCCGCCGCGGCGGTCCCCAAAAACAAAACTTCCACGATTTTCCTACTCCTTGACGGCGCCGCCGCTTAATCCGCTGATGATATGTTTCTGCATAAAGATATAGAAAATGATAATCGGAATGCTGGAGATAAAAAGGCTGGCGAAAACCATGCTGTAATCCAGGTAATATTTCGATTTAAAATTGTACTGGAACAATACCAGGGTCCAGTCCCGGACTTTCGTGTTCAGCATCAAAAGGGGGAGGGTAAAATCGTTCCAGAACCAGAGGCCGTTGCTTATCATTATGGTGGCGGTCATGGGGGTAAGCTGGGGCAGCACAATGCGCCAGTAGGTCTGAAAGGGGGAGGCGCCGTCGATATAGGCGGCCTCTTCGATGGAAGGCGAAAGGGAGGAGATATACCCCACATAAAGGAAAACCCCTTCGCAGACGGAGCCGGAATAATAGACGATTACCAGGCCGAGTTTGTTCATCATCCCCATCATGCTGGTCAGCTTTATCAGGGGCATCATTTTTACCTGGAAGGGGACAAAGATGCCCATCAGGAGAAAATAGTAAAGGTACCGGTAAAAGCGGGATTTCCCCATCATCCGGGCAATGGGGTAGGATGTCATGGGGAGGATGATGAATCCCCCCATGAGCCCGGTCAAGGTTATCCAGACGGAATTATAGAAATAACGGGGAAAATTCTGCCTGTTAATGATTGAGACAAAATTATCAAGAAAAAACGACGAAGGGGGAGCAAAAAAATTGCTGATAATCTGGCCGTTATCCTTGAAGGCGCTAATCGCGACAAAATAACAGGGAAGGAGAATCAGCAGGATTCCTCCGGCCAGAAACAATCCGGTGCTGAGTCTGAATACAGGGGATTCTTTCATTTCGCTGCCCTTTGGTCCGTCCTACTGATAGACCCTTCTTCTATTAGTCCATGAGATTTGGATAAAAGAAACGCCGCAGATAATGACCGCCATCATTATGGATTCGGCAATGGCGGTACTGAATTTCCGCTCCACAAAACCGTGGTTATAGATGAGGAAAGCGAGGCTCTCGGTGCTTCCCCCGGGGCCGCCGTTGGTCATGGCCATGATATATTCAAACACGAGCAGGCCGGATTTTAGGGTTAAAATTAACACAATGCTGATAATCGGCATGATAAAAGGAAGGGTGATATTCCAGAAACGCTGCGTTTTGCTGGCCCCGTCTATCATCGCGGCCTCGATGAGGTCCTCGGGAATAACCTGGAGGCCCGCCAGGAAGAGGACCGTCGGGATGGCCAGGCCCTGCCAGACATGGACAAAGAGAAGCCCCCAGAAGGCGGTGTTTTTGCGGGAAAGGACGTTCAAGGTCCCCATGTGCAAAAGCTCCCCCACTACCGGAAGGGCCCGGGCGTAAAGCTCGTCGAACACCAGGCCGACGGTAAGGCCGCTCAGGACGGCGGGGAGGAAGTAAACCGCCCGGACATATTTCCGCAGGGTGAATTTACGGTTCAAAACCAGGGCCAGGCAGAGACTTAAGAGGGTCACCAAAATAATCAGGCAGAAGGCGTACCGCAGGGTAAAGTTCAGGGAACCTAAAAAACGCGGATTTTTAAAGCCGTTGACGTAATTGGCCAATCCCACAAAACCGTAACGCCGGGAAATGCCGTTATAGTTGGTAAAGCTATAATATATGCCCCAGACAATCGGAACGATAAAAAACATCACATAAAGCAGGGTCCCGGGCAGAACCATGCACCCGAAAGTTATCTGCCGGTAAAGGCGGTACAGGCCGCCTGAAGAGATCCTTTTTTTCGCCATGCCGTTCCCCTCCGCCTCCAATCAAGGGCCCAAAACCGCCTCCCGCCCAAGGCGGAGGCGGTATTATTAATTACTAGTATAAACCGTTTTAATCAGCCTGTCACTCGCGCCGATAAAGGCGCCGACATCTCCGGTCATAAGCATATCCTGGACCGCGGGGACCCAGGCGGGGCGGAGACCGGGCTTCCAGAAGTTGAGCACCGTAAGGAAGGTGTTTCTCTTTGCTATCTGTTCCATGACCACCTTTAATTCCGGGGTGTCCTGTTTTACGCTAAGGACCACGCAGGGGCCCCCTTCAAAGTCGGCCAAGGCCTGGGCAATTTCAGGGGAGGTAAGGAAGTCAATAAACTTGAGCCCCCATTCGGTTTCCCGGTCGCTCATATCCGCGCGGAGGCTGTAGGCTATGTCAATATTGATGGGCATTTTGCTTGGCGCCCCCCTAATGGGGTTGGGGTAGGGAATGAGTTCCAGCCGCAGGCCGGGAAAATTCTTGAGATCCGCCATCATCCATGAGCCGTTGGTATACATGGCGGCCTTTTGATTGAGGAAATCCGTCCTGGCCTGGGATCCGTCGGTGCCGAGGGTATCGGCCTGACCGTATTCGCGGATGGCGAGCATGGCTTCCGCGAGGGCCCGCGCCTCGGGTTCCCTGGTAAAGGAGGTTTCTTCCCGGGCTATCCGTTCTATGACGGCGGTAATGTCGGGATTGGTAACCCCGATGAGGCGTTCAAACTCCTGGGCCGGGTTCTTGTCCTGGAAGGCGAAAGCCTGGATTCCGTTGTCTTTGAAGGCCTTACTGACCGCAAGGAGTTCGTCGAAGCTTGCCGGGGGAGCAAGGTTATATTTTTCAAACAAATCCTTGTTGTACCAAAGGCCGTAGGCGCTTATGGTGGTGGGCATGGCATAGCTTTTGCCCTTGTAATTGCTCATTTCCAGGTATTCCGGCATGGCCCGTTTCAGGAACTCCTGGCCGGTCAAATCCAGCAGGTATCCCTCCTCCATCATATCCTTGTAGGGCGGTTCCGCCGGCCAGAGGTGGATAATGTCCGGCACATCCCCGGTAGAAACCCGGGCAAACAGGGCGGTTTCCGAATCCGGAGGGGAAACGACCTCAATCTCAATGCCGGGATTCTTTTCCGCAAAGGTCTTGGCCAGATCCTCAAAAAACAGGGGGAGCTGCTCCTTCTGGTTGTAAAACTCCAGCTTGACCGTGCCGCTGCCGGAGTCTTTTTTACCCGGACAACCCGTTGCCAGCAGGGCCAGCAGAATTACCGACGCGCCGGCGAACAAAAATCTCTTCATCATACTTACTCCTTCTGATAGTTGCGTTTATAGCAGTTTTATTACGGTATTATGTTGTATTGTTGCGGATTTTATTGTAATATTTATTTATCCGGGGGTCAAGTATTTTTTTGAATTCTTAAGGAATTTTAATATGCAGTACGAACGAAGAAAGGATATCGTTGAAAAGATCACGGAATTCAAGACAGTCAAAGTCCGGGACCTGATTTCGGAATACCATGTTTCCATAGAAACCATCAGGCGGGACCTGGAATTCCTGGAAGAACAGGGATATCTCCAGCGGGTATACGGCGGGGCGGTGCTCCGGGGATATTACGGCCGCGCGGAACCGGAGCGCAAGCACCGGGAGATGACCAACAGCCGGGAAAAACAGGCCATCGGGAAAAAGGCGGCCTCCCTTATCAGTAACGGGGACAGTGTCTTTATTGATTACGGCACCACAACCGTTGAGATGGTCAGGCAGCTTGGGGACAAGAAGGACCTCACCGTACTGACCAACGCGGTGCTGGTAGCCCAGGAACTTGCCCGGGTTGCCCAAAATACCAGCGGCTGGAGGATAATCCTCCTGGGCGGGGAGATACGGGAGAATGAGCTGACCGTGTCGGGGGCCTTGACCGATTCCAACCTAAAGAATTTCTATCTCGCCAAAACGGTTATCGGGATAGGGGGCATCGACCTTGAGGCGGGCGTTACCAATTATTACTTCCAGGAGGCCAGCACCCACCGCCTTGCCGTTGAGCGGGCGGATACGGTAATCGGCCTGGCGGATTACAGCAAATTTGCCGTTACGACCCTGAATCATATCTGCCCGGCGGACAAACTTGATATCCTCGTTACGGACTGGACGGTTCCGGATGCCGTCCTTGAGGAATACCGCGCCCTGGGAATAACAGTCTATGCCGCCCAAGGAGAACAATGAAAGCCGCCCTCCATGTTCCCCGCCGCCCCGGCTTGTATGTAAGCAAGGAACAGCGGTTCCCCCTCTTTTGCCTGCTCTGGATTACCTATTTCACCGCGAACCTGGGGCGGCTGAGTTATGTTACGGTTATGATCGAAATAATCAACCGGGAAGGGTTTTCCGCGGCGGCGGCGGGGCTGGTGGGGACCGGTTTTTTTGTCTGCTACGGCGCGGGCCAGATTGTCTCGGGATATATCGGCGACCGCCTGCCCCCGCTGGAAGTGGTTTTTATGGGGCTTTTCTGTACCGCCCTGGCGAATCTGGCTATGGGTTTTTCCCAAACCGGCGCCCAGATGCTGGTAATCTGGTGCCTTAACGGCCTTGTCCAGTCGGTTCTCTGGCCTCCCATATTGCGGATAATTGTCGAATATTTTCCAAACCCCGCCCGGGAAAAGGTCTGCGTCCATATCTCCACCACCTATCCCCTGGCCACCCTGTTTTCCTACGGGGCCTGCGCCGGGATACTCCTCCTGTTACCCTGGCAGGGGGTCTTTTTTATTTGCGCCGCCTTCCTCTTCGGGGTATCCTTTCTCTGGCGTTTCGCCTTTGGAAAAATCCAGCGCTTCCGCGCCGCCCCCGCCGGGAAGGGGGAAAGCTGCCGGGAGCCGGAGCAGCCCCGGGAAACCGGGGCCGGCAAAGGGCCCGGCGGGAAAAACCTGCCCTGGGCGGTTCTTGCCCTCCTCTGCGGCGCCCTCGTCGTCCAGGGCGCCCTGCGGGACGGCCTGATGACCTGGATCCCCGTCTATACGGCCCGGGCCTTTTCCCTGCAAACGAGTTTGGCCATTCTGTCCGCGGGGGTGCTTCCCCTGATTAACCTCCTGGGGATCTATGCCTGCCAGTTTCTGTTTCGCCGCATCAGGGATGAAGTCCGTACCTCCTTCTGCCTTTTCTGCGTATCCCTGCTGGCGGTCCTGGCCTTAAAATGCTTCGGGGCCCTCCACCTTTCCGTGTCCCTTTCCGCCTTTGCCCTGATCACCGCCTGCATGATGGGGGTTAACCTGATGCTGGTAAGTTTTGTCCCCGCCCATTTTTCCCGCCTGGGGATGGTTTCATTCCTTTCCGGGCTGGCCAATTCGATGGTTTATATTGGAAGCAGCCTTTCCACCTATACCATCGGGCTGCTGGCGGACAGCTTTGGCTGGGACACGCTTTTTCTGATCCTTGGGGCCCTGGCCCTGGCAAGCTCCCTGCTCTGCCTCCTGGCGGCCCCGGGATGGTCACGCTTTGTCCGCAAAATATAAAAGCCCCCCGCAGAGGGCCGGCCTTATTATTACATTTCAACAGGCGGTTAAAAAGGTAAACGCCGGAGCCGCAGGTCTTGACAAAATTGTTGACATAGGGCAATGTACGCAAATTAATCAGTAGATTTCTCTGATAAAAATTAAAAAAACACAATAAACGTTCCTGATCTTATTTATAATTTCTAGGAGATGTAAAGGGGGGGACTGTTATGGAGCAGGACTTTGTTGGACGAATGAATAAATCTCTGATTGATCTTAAATCAGAAATTGTCTCGAATTTGATTGCCAGTAATGAGGACTTTAAGGAAATTGTAGAGGGGATGGATCCCAAGGATTTAGCGGATATCGCCTCCGATGATATAGATCGTAAAATGATTGAAGCCATTGGATCCCAGGGCTTGAAACGCCTGAAACTTATCGACTCGGCTTTAACCCGGATACAGCAGGGCAAATACGGCCTCTGCGTAAAATGCGGCAAACGCATTCCCCAGGACCGGCTTGAGGCGATTCCCTATGCCCTCATGTGCATCGAATGCAAAACCGCCGAGGAAAGAAGGAACCGCTAGGGGCCTGTTGCGCTTCGCGTATAAAACCGCGGCCTTTTTGCTTTAAAGGGGTTCGGGAGTCCAAACCGGTTTTTGCGCTTTTTTCCCTTCAAACAGGACTGCGTGGGTGTATCCCGCGGCCAGCAGGGTTTCCCGGGCAAGCCCGTAATGGCCGTCGAGGTCCTCAAAACGGTGGGCGTCGGAGGTGATGATGATCGGGACCCGCTTTTTCCTAAAAAGCCGCAGTATGGGGAGGGAAGGGTAGGTCTCCTTGAGGGCGCCCCGGTTGATTCCGCCGGTATTAATCTCCGCGACGGTTCCTGATTGGGCGAGAAGGGAAGCGGCGGCTTCTGTCCGCCGCCGGTAAGCCCCGCTTTCCGGGGAAAACCACCGGTCTTCCCGGTTGTTTTTTTTGATTAAATCCGCGTGCCCCAGGATATCAAAGCCCCCGGCCCGGATCATGGCCTCCACCGTACTCCAGTAGTGATCCGCCAGGGCTTCTCCGTCTCCCCCGAATCCTTCCTGAATCCCCGCGGCGAATTCCTCCGGGGAACCGTCAACCGTAAAGGGCGCTCCCCGGGGGGGGATCGCGTAATGCACCGAAGCGATGATATAGTCCAGCCCCAGGTCCTGAAAATCCCGGTCCGCGGGTCCCATAAGGCCCGGTATATAGTCAGCCTCCAGGCCCAGGTATACCCTAAGCCGGCCTTCCCAGCGGCGGCGGGCCGCCCGGACCGTTTTTAGGTAAAGCTCAAGGCGGTCTTCCCGGAGATGCCACTCCGAAAAAAAGCCGGTCTTTTTTGTTATCGGAGCGTGGGAGCTAAAACCGATTGAATCAAGGCCCTTTTCCCAGGCCTTTAAACAGAGGGTTTCGACATCATCCCTGCCGTCGCAGAAAAGGCTGTGGGTATGGAGGGAGGAGAGGCGCATTTTACGGCTCCTTAAGGAACAGGGCTGTTTCCGCCTTAAAGCGCTTGAAGGCTTCCGACAAAAAGGGCAGGGCCGCGTTCATTTCCTGTTTATCCCCCCTTTTGACGGCCCCTTCCAGCCGGGCCGCGGCCTTTCCCAGTTCTTTGCCCGACAGGGTTAAAGCGCCGCCCCGGATGGTATGGATATTCCGCCGGGCCGTTTCCCAGTCCTCCCGGGTCAAAATTTCCGGCAGATTCCCTAATCGTTTTCCGGTTTGGTCAAGAAAATGGGCTAACAGGGGTTTAAGGATATCCCGCTTATCCATAAAGGCGTCCAAAACCTCCTCCTCGCTAAACACCTCCCTTTGGGGAACCGGTTCAGGAGCGCCGGAGGAAAGGGCTCCGGGAACTTCCGCCGCAACGGGGGAAACCTCCCGGATTGCCGGGGCCCACTTGCAAAGCATCTCCGCAATGTCCGCCCGCTTAAAGGGTTTTATAAGGATATCATTAAAACCCGCTTTTTTACAACGTTCCTGTTCATCCTGAAAGGCGCTGGCGGTTATCGCGACGATAGGCCCCGTAAATTTTCGTTCCCGCAGGATGCGGGCGGTTTCGTAACCGTTCAGCCGGGGCATTTGGATGTCCATAAACACGAAAGAAATTCCCTGGCCCGCCGCTTTTTCCAGGGCCTCCAGGCCGTTATCGGCGAAAATAACCCGGTATCCCAGCTTATGTAAAATGAGGGCAAAAAGCTGCTGATTGACGGGATCGTCCTCTACGATCATTACCGGGACCTTATCCGCCCCTTCCCCTCCCGCAAGCGGGGGATGGCCGGCGGCTTCCTTCCGGAACAATGCCGGCTCCGGCCGGAGAGGCTCCGAAGGGGGGAACCCGGGGAGGAAACCTTCCT
>JAITRD010000059.1 GCA_031288575.1 Treponema sp.
ATGTGGACCGGCATGGGGGATGAGGCGGAACTTGAGGCGATCATCGCCACCGGGGCCAGGACGATTAAGATTATCAAGCCCTATGCGGACAACCAGGTAATTCTCAATAAGATAGCCCATGCGGAAAAATGCGGATGTATCGCCGTAGGCATGGATATTGACCATCAATTCGGCGGCAGAAACAGTTGGCTCCAGGTCGGAAAATTTGCCATGGCGCCTAAATCCCTGGAGGAAATCAAAACCTTTGTTAAGGCGACAAAACTTCCCTTTATCATCAAAGGGGTATTAAGCGAACAGGATGCCGAAAAATGCCTGGAAGCGGGGGTTAGGGGCATCGTGGTTTCCCACCATCACGGCATGGTAGATTACGCCCTGCCGCCTTTGCGAATTCTGCCGAAGCTCGCCAAACTGATACATAAGCGGATTCCCATTTTTGTAGACTGCGGCATTAACCGGGGAATGGACGCCTTTAAGGCCCTGGCCCTGGGAGCGGACGCGGTTTCCGTAGGCCGGGCCGTCATGGGCCCCCTGGGCAGCGACGGCGCCAAGGGGGTGCGGGAAAAAATTGAAGACATGACCGCCGAACTCAAATGGGCTATGGCCCTTACCTGCTCCCGGAGCGTCAAAGACATCGATCCCAGGGTAATCTGGGAAAAATAACGCCATCCCGCGGGATATGCCGGCAGCCCGGAGGAATGTCCCGCTTTTATTGATTTAGGGTTCCCAAAATTTCTTCGGAGCGGCCATAGGCGGCGGCGGAGCGGGCGGAATCGCCCATTTTTTTATAAACATCCCCCAGGGCCCGCCAATCCGAGGCAAGGCCGTAGGTATTTTCCCCCCGGCGGTCAAAACCGAGGGCGGTCATGAGGGCTTCCACGGCCGCCTCATACCGGCCCGCCACGGAACGGACCGATGCGATGAGGAACCAGTCGTAGGCGGCCTCGGAAAGGTAATTCCCCTTTTCATGGATATCCAGGGCTTTTTTTAGAGAAACCTCCGCCTCCTCCCAAAGGCGGAGTTCCTTTTCCGCCAAACCCGCAACGGTCCAGCCCAGGGCAAGGGCAAGCCGGTCCGTTTTTATGGCGGCCAGCTCCTCCTTTACCCGGGAACGCACTTCTTCGGCGATCCGGGTTTCCCCGGGGGGAGCCGCCAGCAGCCGGCCCCGGGCTATATGAATGCGGCTGAGGGCGGCAAGGTCCGCCTCCCCGGCCGCTTCCGCCTCCGCAAGGGCGGCCTGCCATGCTCCGGCGGCGTCTTCGGTTTTTCCCATGTAGAAAAGAACATTGCCCCGGGAAAGCCCGGTCCTTACCAGCAAAACCGGATTGTCAATGCTGATCGCAAACCGCCGGGCCTCATTCAAGAATTCCAGGGCCGCCTCATAATTTCCCTGATCCGCTTCCCGGCCGGCAAGCTCCAACTGGGTCTGGGCCATGCCCCGGAGGGTAACAAGCTCGGCGGGACGTTCCGGCGCGGAAGAACAGCCGAGGAGTATTACTCCCCAAAGGCCCCCCCATAAATACCTGAACCGGAAAAAACCTTCCCCCCCTTTCCCTGTCTTTGTTTTATTTTTCACCCTTCATCCCCCTCCCTTCTCTAAAAGGAAATATCCCGGAAATGGGAACTGTCCGACTGCACATCCGCCCCCCGGGGAATTCCCTTTTTAAGGAGCGGGTTATTCGTCAGGGCGATCAATACCTCCTCGGCGGTTTTCAGGGTAGTCCGCAGTTCCGCGAGGAGGGCCGCAACCTGGGGCAGTTGGGAAGGCAAAAAGGCGGAAGTTTTTTCAAGGTTTTTCAGGGTTTTCGACACCGCGTTGAGAGAGGCCTCAAGATCCGCGTAAACCGCCCCTTCCCCGTCAAGAACCTTCATGACGGTTCCCCCGGGTTTCACCAGTTCGGCGGTTAACAGGCTCAGACGGGAACTTATCTGGTTAATGTCCGCTAAAAGGGGGTCCAAAGAATCGTTTAGCAGGGAGTCAATTTTTCCCACGCTGCGGCCCAGGGACGTTTCGGCATTCCCGGCAAAGGCATCCTTAACCTGGACCAGGATGCCGTCCAGGTCCCGCAGCACCTGATCCGCCTGGCCCAGGAGGTCCGAATTCAGGTAGGCCAAAACCCCCTCAACCTGGGAAATAAGGCGGGTGATGCTGTCATCCTTGGGGGGAACCCTTGCCAAACCCTGCCGGATAAGATTCCGCCCCTCCGGGGAATCCACCCCGGGGATGACCCCTCCGTCGGCCAAGGCCTCCGCCCCCTGGCCGGGATAAAAAAGGAACTGGTTCCCGAGCCCGGCCAGGGGGCTTACGACCAATTCCACCAGGGAGCCCTGCCGGGCCCGGGAAACGTACTGTTCATAAATAGAAAAAAACACCTCCACCTCATCGGCGTCGTTTAAGCCGAAGGATTTTACATTGCCGATGGTAAAACCCTTATACTGGACGGGCATATTATTACTCAGCCCGGTAGCGCTCTCAAAATAGGCTTTAAAAACAAAATCCTTGGCAAACCAGCGCTGGGTGCGGCCGAGCGTCAGGATGATAAAAACCAGGGATGCCAGCGCGAAAAGGATAAGCGCCCCCACGATCTGATCGGCAAAACGGATCCGGAATTTCATGAGGCGATCCCCTTTTCAATATACCGGGCCATATCATCATCCCGGACAATCTCCTCCCGGGTCAGTTTCAGAAAAAGCCGCCCTCCCAGGATCATGAGGATATAATCCGCCAGATCCTTAATGATTTTAAAATCATGGCTTACAAAGAGAATCGTCTTATTATCCTTCTGCCAATGTTTTACAATATCTATCAAACGGCGGGCCCCGGTATCATCCAAAGATTCGGTCCATTCGTCCAAAAAAAGCAGATCCGGGCGGCAGCTCATGGCCCGGGCAAAGGCGATGAGTTTCTGTTCCCCCATGGACAGCATGGCGGGCCGGGCGGAGAGTTCCTTGGTATACCCCACATCCTTAAGAACCTCCCGGATCCGTTGTTCCCGGTCGCTTTTGGACATATCGGGAAAGTGGATGCGGAGGGGAAGCTCCAAAATTTGATGCAGGTCTTGATTAGCCCAGAGGGCCGAATCCTGGAAAACTACGGCCCCTTCTTTGCGGAAATTAAGGGCCTCCTTCCGGTTCATCCGCGCTATGCTTTTCCCCCGGAACAGGACATCCCCCCCGGTGGGTATCAAAAGTCCCGCGGCAAGCTTTAAAACCGTGCTTTTGCCGCCCCCGGAGGGGCCTACCAGGGCCGTAGTTTTCCCTTCGTCAAACTGATGGGAAAAATCCCGGACTATGATTTGATTTTGAGCGCTAAAGGATATGTTGTTTAGTTCTATTATTGCCGCCATGCCTATCCTACAAGCATATAGTATAAAGCGGATAATAGGATGTCTGCCACAATGCACCAGGCGAAGGCCGCCCCGACCGCCCGGAGCCCCGCCACAGGAATTTCCGTACTGGCCCGTTCCACCGAAAATCCCCGGATAATCGCCACCATGGAGATAATCATCCCAAAGGCCAGGCTTTTTACCACGGAGATGCAAAGATCCGGCAGGGTTAGGGCCTGAAGCAGATGGTTAAAATAAACCGCCGCCGGCAGGGGATTGAAGAACTGGGCGACCAGGAAGGAAGCGACTAAACCAAACAGGGAAAAATAAATATTCAGCAAAAACATGGACAGGGTAACCCCGATGAAACGGGGAACCGCCAGATATTCAATAGGATCCACCCCGACAGAAATATAAGCCTCAACTTCATGGGAAATCACCATTCCCGCTATTTCCGTAGCGATAGCGGTGGCTGACCGGGCAATAATAATAAACGCCCCCAGGAGGGGCCCCAGTTCCCGGGTAATAATAGTAATAAGCAGGGGATAAATAAGCCGCTCCTGGGAAAGGCGGGATAAAAAGGGCATGCCAATGACATTAACCGCGACGCCGATGCCCAGGGCCAGGAAGGCCGCGATTCCCAGGGCTTCCACAAAGGTATAAAGGATCTGCATCACTAAAATTTTAAATGAAACCTGTTCCCGGAGCATCATGGAACCGACCCCTTTCAGGGTCTTGAAAAAAAACCCGAGGCTATACAAAAAGGAACCTATAAGAGCCGGCATGGCTTTCTCCGCATCTAATATACTATATCATATACAATCTTCAAAAGAGAGGCTATAATTAGTAATAGAGTTTCTGGAGTTACCTATGGCTAAAAAACAAAAAGCCTTTTTTTGCAGACCCGCGATTGTGTTGTTATTTATGCCATGCCTCATTGTTTTCCCCGCCCTTTTCTTATTTTTAACTTATAAAGAAGGCCCTCTCCGGCACTGGGCCCTGGGGTTTCTTTTTTCCGGCCTGGCGCTCCTGATCGCCGCCTGTTCCGCCGTACTGGCCAGGCAGGTTTTCCGGCCCAGGGAAAATCCCTCCGGCCTTAAAAATATCCTCAATACTATTGAAGCCTACCTTGTGGTAACAGACCTCCGAAGCGATAAAATCCTCTTTATGAACGATTCCATGAAGGCCCGTTTCGGCTTTGACGACCGGATAATCGGACAAAAATGCTGGGAGACGCTATATCCGGAATCTTCCGGGCCCTGCCCCTTCTGTCCCCGGGAAAAATTAAGCCCCCACGGGGCCGCGGTGGTCTGGGAAGAAAAAAACCCCCTTACGGGGGAATGTTATAAAAACACCTCCAGCCTTATCGAGTGGGACAAGGGCCGTTACGCCCATTTTATCCACAAGATAGAGGTAAGCCAATTAAAATCCGCCGAAAACGCCTTAAAAAAAAGGCTCCAGCAACAGGAATTTATGTCCGCCATTTCCCAGAGCTTTATCTCCGCGGAGGATATTTCCACCCTGCTCCGGAATGCCCTCATGATGACCGGCCTTTTTATGCGGGTCAGCAAAACCGCCCTGGCCCTGCATGATCCGGAGGCGAATGCCCTCATATTTGAATATGAGTGGCATAATGAAAAAAGCCAGCCCTTCCAAAAACCCAAAAGGTCCTATGCCTTCGGGCCCGGGGAAATAACCTACGATACTTTTATAACCCGGGGGGATGTGCTTTTAGTTTGCAACGATATTGAGGAGCGGCCGGAAATAGCCGCGGTTTTAAGAAAGCGGGGGATCAAATCCTGTATCTATGCCCCCATTTATGTGTATAACTCCTTTTGGGGGCTCCTGATCATCGACTGCCACAATGAGGCCCGCCTTTGGGATGAAAGCGACATCCACCTGGTCAAGCTGATCGCCAACAGCATCGCCGGGCTTATCATCCGCAGCGATACTGAAGAACAACTTCGCCGGATGTCTTCCATTGTAAATAGTTCCCCCCAGTTTATTTCCTATATTACTCCCCAGGGACAGTTCAAATATATCAACCAGGGGGCGGCCGCCATCTCGGGGCATTCCCCCGCGGAACTTAAGGGGCAAAATATCGGTTTCCTTTTTGAAACGGAGTACCGGGATAAATTCCTCGGGGAATTTATCCCCTCGGTATTGGAACAGGACTCCCGGCAATGGGAGCTGCCCCTGTTACGCAAGGACGGGGAGACCCGGATCCTGGCCCTTTCCGCCTTTACCACGGACAGCAAGAAAAACGGCATCGGGGTTATCGCCTCGGACATTACCGAAAAAAGGCAGCTTGAGCAGGACCTGATCCGGGCCAAGGAATTGGCGGAGCAGTCGAACCAGGCAAAAAGCAATTTCCTCTCCCGGATGAGCCACGAGATGCGCACCCCCATGAATGCCATCATCGGCATGACCACCATCGCCCAAACTTCCCGGGACCAGGAAAAGATGGAATATTGCCTCGCCAAGATCAGCGAAGCCTCGGTCCATCTTTTGGGGGTGATTAACGATATTCTGGATATGTCAAATATTGAGGCCGGTAAATTTGAGCTATCCTATTCCGAATTTTGTTTTGAAAAGATGCTGCTCCGGGTAACCGGGATGATGCGTTTCCGGGTAAACGAAAAAAAACAAAACCTTATCGTCCGGCTTGACCGGAATATGCCGGTTAATATTGTCGCCGACGAACAACGCCTGGCCCAGGTGATTACCGGCCTCCTGTCCAACGCGGTCAAATTCACCCCCGAGGAGGGAACGATTACCCTGGCGGTTATCCGGGTCTCCTCCCAGGACTCCCTTTGCACCCTCCGGATCACCGTCTCCGATACCGGAATCGGCATTACGGAGGAACAAAAGGACCGGCTCTTTTCCCTGTTTGAACAGGCCGACGGGACTGTAGCCCGGAAATACGGGGGCACCGGACTGGGGCTTGTCATTTCCAAAAGCATCATCGATCTTATGGGCGGCGATATTTGGATAAATTCCGTCCCCGGCGAGGGTTCGGAATTTAGCTTTGAGATAACCGTGGAAGAAGGGCAGCCTCCCCGAGAGGGGAACCCGGACCGGCGGATCAACTGGGAAAAACTCCGGATCCTGGCGGCGGATGATTCCCCGGATGTTTTGGATTATTTTAAAGAATTCGCCTCCGCCCGGGGGATACACTGCGCCGTCGCCTCCAGCGGGGAGGAGGCCTGTAAACTCCTGGAAGGGGCGGGGGAAAATTCCGGCCCGGCGCCTTTTGACATAGTCTTTACGGACTGGCGCATGCCGGGAATGAACGGCATCGAGTTAACCGGCAAAATCAAAAAATTGTCCGGCGGCAAAATCGTGGTCATCATGATCTCCGCCGCCGAATGGGACCTCATTGAAGATGAGGCCAAAGCCGCGGGAGTTGACGGATTAATTGACGGATTTATACCTAAACCCCTGTTTCCCTCTGCCCTGGTGGATTGTATCTATGAACATTTGGATATGATCCGGACCAATGCCCCCGGAACCGGGGAAAAACAGGCCGGGACAAACCAAATTTTCGCGGGCTCTTCGATCCTCCTGGCGGAGGATGTGGAGATTAACCGGGAAATCGTCATCGCCCTTTTGGAAGATACCGGGGTTTCCGTTGACTGCGCCGAAAACGGCGCCGAAGCGGTCCGTCTTTTTAAAAACAACCCCGCAAAATACAGGGTTATTTTTATGGACATCCATATGCCCGAAATGGACGGCTTTGAGGCTACCCGGCAAATCCGGGCCCTGGACATTCCCCAGGCCAAAACCGTCCCCATCGTCGCCATGACCGCCAATATATTTAAAGAGGATATTGACAAATGCCTGGCCGCGGGGATGAACGATCATCTGGGCAAGCCCATTGATCTGGCGGAACTTATGAAACGCCTCGAAAGGTACCTGCTCAAGAAAAGCGGGTAATAGCCCCGAGGTAATAGATTTACCACTAATTGCGGGTCAAGTTTAGAACAAGGCGGGGGCATTAAGGCGGGTTTATCCCAAGGCAAGCCTTTCCCGCAGCACCCTTATCTGCCGGCGTACCTCCTCCGGGGCGGGGCCGCCGGGAAGGTTCCGGGCGGCCACGCAGGCCGCGGGGCTGAGGGCCTGGTAAAGGTCGGCCTCAAAAAGTTCCGACCGGACCTTGAGCTCCGGGAGGCTCCGTTCACCGATGCTCCGCTGTCCCGCCCGGATACAGTCCCGGACCACCAGGGCGGCGGCTTCGTGGGCCCGGCGGAAGGGGAGCCCCTTCCGCACCAGGTATTCCGCCGCGTCGGTAGCTTCCAGAAAGCCCCCGACGCAGGCGGCTTCCATGGCTTCGGTATTAAAGACCATACTTGCCGTCATGCCCCGGAACATACGGAGGCAGGATCGGACCGTATCCAGGCTGTCAAAGAGGCTCTCCTTATCCTCCTGGAGATCCTTGTCGTAGGCATAGGGCAGCCCCTTGAGAAGGGTAAGGAGGGTTACCAAATTCCCGGCGGTCCGCCCCGCCTTGCCCCGGATAAGTTCGGCAAAATCGGGGTTTTTTTTCTGGGGCATAATGGAGGAGCCGGTACTCCAGGAGTCGGCCAGGCGGATAAAGCGGAACTCCTCGCTGGCCCAGAGGATCAGGTCCTCGCAAAACCGGGAAAGGTGCACCGCGGTGATGGCGCAGGCGGAAGCGGTTTCCAGGGCAAAGTCCCGGTCCGCCACGGAATCCATGGCATTGAGGGTAGGCCCCCGGAAACCCAGGGCTTTCGCCGTGGCCTCCCGGTCCAGGGGCAGCCCCGAACCGGCCAGGGCCCCGGCCCCCAGGGGGCATTCATCCAGCCGGGTGAGGGCGTCGGCAAAACGGCCCCGATCCCGGTCCAGGGCGGCGCACCAGGCGCTCAGGTAATACCCCGCCGTTACCGGCTGGGCCCGCTGGAGGTGGGTATAACCGGGCATCACCGCGCCGGCGTATTTTTCCGCCTGATCCAGGAGGGCCTTCATGGTTTCGCTTAGCTCCGCCCCCAGTTCCGGTATTGCCCGTTTAAGGTAAAGCCGGAAGTCCAGGGCCACCTGATCGTTCCGGCTGCGGCCCGCGTGGACCATGCGGCCCGGGTCGCCTAAACGCTCGGTGAGCACCCCTTCGATAAAGGAATGGATATCCTCGGCCCCGGGATCTATGGCCAGGGTCCCCGCCTCAAGTTCCCCGGCAATGCGGGCAAGTTCCCGGTCCAGATCCCGGGCGGTCTCCGCCGGGATGATCCCCCGCTCCCCCAGCATGGCCGCGTGGGCCCGGCTGCCGGCGATATCCTCCTGGGCAAGCCGCCGATCCACCGCCAGGGAAGCCTGGAAAGCAAAGGCTTCCCCTTCGGGTTTTTCCGTCAGCCGCCCCGCCCAAAGCACGGGCATTTGCTTATCTCCATGGTTTTTCAAAAGATCCGGGGCCCCCTACTCCGCCCTCTTGTTGCGGCCGCCCCGTCCCCCGGCCCCGGGAGCCTCCGGCGGAAGATCGGTCCCGGTTTTTGCCCCGGCCTTTCCCCTTCCTTTTATGCCGCCCTTTTTTCCCGGTTCCATCAAAGCCCGGACCAGGACGGGAAGGCCGTAGAGCCGGATAAAGCCCTTGGCGTCGGCGTGGTCGTAAAGCTCCCCGGTGGCAAAACTGGCGATACTGGCGTTGTAGAGGGAATAGGGGGAGCTTACCCCGGCGGAGCTAACTCCGCCCTTGTAGAGTTTGAGCCGGACCGTGCCGGTTACGGTCCGCTGGGTGGCGTCCACAAAGGCCGAGAGGCTTTCCCGCAGGGGGGTAAACCAGAGCCCCCCGTAGATGAGTTCCGCCATTTTCAGGGCGGCCTGCTGTTTAAAGGAATAGGTCTGCCGGTCCAGGCAGAT
>JAITRD010000065.1 GCA_031288575.1 Treponema sp.
CCCATAATCCGGGGAAGGGGAAGAAGGAGATCCCGGAACCGTTCCTCGGCGGCGGCGGGAAAGTCCTTCGCGCCGAAGGAAGAAAGGATTTCCGGAGGACCCAGATATTGAAGCAGCCAGGTATAACCGGCGACATCCGGCGCCGGGGACGGATGCCAGTGCAGTGAAAAGGTATTGGAAAGGAGGTACCCCCCCTTATCCAGGGGAGGGGTTTTTATGCGGGGAGGAGGAGGAGGGGTGGTATCCCGAAGGTAGGCTGCCCGGGAAACACCGGACCAATTGCCCGCAAAGTCCCGGGCTATGAGGGTAAAATACCAGGTCCCGTCTTCCGGGGCAACCTGTTCCAGGAAATGGGAGGTTCCGTCATAGAGCATAATCCGCCGCTCAGGCACAGCTTCGGGATCCCGGGTCCAAAGATAGGAAAAACCCACAATCCCTGAAGGGTCATGGGGAGTTTGCCAGGAAATGCGGGCCCGGTCGCCCCGGGTACGCCTGCCGGAAACAAAATTTTCGGTTATAATCCGGGGGCTTGCCGCCGCGGTGTCCGGGACCAGTGAATAGATGCGGTTAACCCCCCGGTTTAGGGATTGCCAAAAAACAAAGAGGCCCTCTGAATCAACAAGGGCCAGGACAGAGGAGACATCCCCGGCAGAACCGGAAAGATCATAGTTTTGCCAGTCCGTCCCCCTCGGCTGGGCTAAAAAAACATGATTATAACCCCGGCGGTTATCAAACCAAACCACCGTGAGTTCCCCCTCATATACAAAGGCCGCGGGGCCATAGCAGGAAGCGGTTTCAGTATTTATCCGCCGGGGCCGGCCAATAAGACGACCGCCGGGCCCCATCAGGGCGCCATAAATTTGGGGAGGATCGGCGCCGAACCGGCGCTCCCAAACGACGAAGAGGTTCTCCTCCCAAACCGATAAATGGGGCCGCCGGTTGTCAAAAGGGCCGGGAGCAAGATCGGCGCCGGCAGGGGCGTCGTAAAAATCGGTAAAAAGCCGGGGGGGAGACCAGGTTTTGCCGCCGTCGGTACTGGTTTTAAGAAATAACCGGGAAGCGTCCGTGCCGCTATCCCCCCCCGCCGGGGACTGGAACAGCACATAATCGGTTTTGCCCAGGGCCGCGTGGCTGGGCAGAAAAGGCAAGGCCGGATCCGGTCCCTCCGCAAAAACCTCAAAGGAAGGCCAGGAAATGCCGTCTTCCGACCGGGCGCAGTAAAGCGAAGAGGATTGCCCGGCCCACCGGGTTATAAAAAGGAGGTATCCCCCGCCGGAGCAGGGAAAGATCCGGGGGGTAAAGGCCCCGCCGGCGCCTTCAATGGGATAAGCCCTGAAATTCTCCCCCCCGTTTTCGGATAAAAGGATCGCCGGCTGGACAGCGGGACCCGCCGCGGCAATCAAAATGCGATCCTCCTGATCCACGGCTATGCTTAACAAGGCGGGTTCCGTCCCGGAATAGGGATAGGAAAGGCCGATATCGCGGCGGATCCTCCAGGACTCCCCGGTTTTTTTGATGCCCAGGGATATCCGGATAAGCCCGCCTCCCGTTCCGCCCGGTTCGGCTTCTTGCCAGGCAATGGCGGAAAGGCGGCCGTTAAAGGCCGATACGGGGAAATTTCCCGGAAATTCGGAAAATATTTCCGGGTCTTCCCAAAAAAACTCCGAAAGGCCGTAAAGCAGGCTGCCGGAAAAAAGGGAAAAGACAAAAAAAACAAGGCAAAAAATCGGCAGCCTAAAGCTCCCGGGGAGAAAATTTCCCCGGGAAACCGCCGGTTTGGGCATATTCATAGGGCCCGCCGGAAGCCCCGCCCAAGGGAAAGCGGAATTCCCAGGGGCATAAAAGCGGCGACCAGATATTGAAAAATCCGTTTTAAGAAATATTCCCTAAAATCCATTCCCGGTATACCTATGTTTAATATCGGAAAAAGATTACAAAGGTATATATGCCGGAAGCCGGCGGGGGATTATTTCTTTCTGCGGAAGACCCGGTAATTGATGGCGGGGAAAAGATTATGCCGTTTTTCCAGATTGGTTAACCATTCGGTGCTGATATAGTTGCTCCCCAGGGCCTCGTAAATCGTGGTAAAATTTCTTAAGGAACCTTCAATTTGGTTCCGGGCAAATTCGGCGGATTCCTGTTGGTAGAGTATCTTCGGCCAGTCCGAGGAGAGGGCCAGCAGGATTTCCCGGGCGGCTTGGTTTAAGGCCCGTTCCTTAAGGCCCGTGTCATTGGGGAACCGTTCAGCCAATTCGATCATCCGTTCCAGGGAACGGATGATATGCCGGTACATCCAGTCATTGGAAGCGTCTAGCCAGGTTTCCGCGTAGCCGTTATTTCCCCAGGAAGAAAATTCGGGGGTTAAGGTCTGAAAAGAGGCGGCGTCCTGCTTATAGAGGTATTCCGCGGGAGTCATAAACTGAACGTCCTCCCTTTTGGCCCCCTCCCGGAAGAGGAATTCCAGAAATTGGCAGCCCTCGTACCAGAAACGGCCGAAGGTATCCGCGTCATAGGCGCAGAGGCAAATCGCCGGCTCATCCATATAGGCCCCCGCCGCTTCGAGACTTTGAATCCGGGCGTTGAGAAAAAAACAGGCCTGTTCCGCCGCTTTTTCCGCGGCCAGCCGGGGATTATAAACCGGCCTGCAGGCGCCCCGGGGGAAACGGTATTTATATCCCGTCGGCGTCCGTTCCCCGTGGTTGTTTAAGAAAGACTTAACCAACTCCGCGGGAAGCTCATACCCCGCGTCCTCATAATAAGCCCGGTATACCCTGTCCCGGACAAAACCGTGATTCTGGTGGGTAATTGTCTCAGCGGCATAATAATCCCGGGCAAGAATTAAAACCCCCAGGGGGGTTTTTGCGGGATAAAAGCTTCCTTTAATCGCGCAGGGATCCGCAAACACCAGCCCGGGGGTATCAATGAGGGTATAACCGAAATTATACGAACGGAGATATCCCTCTATTTCCGATGACCAGCCAAGTTCGGGAAGCCAAAACCCCTGGGGATGCCGTCCGAAAAAAGAACGGTAAGAGGCAATGGCCACCTCAAGCTGGGCCTGCACCGCTTCAGGATGGGGGATATAAAAGGGAAGGAACCCGTAGGTTGCCGCGGTGGTAAGGAGCTCCACCCGTCCCTTTTTTTGATAATATTCAAAAGCCCT
The DNA here is from genome assembly GCA_031288575.1 of Treponema sp. Taxonomy (GTDB): domain Bacteria; phylum Spirochaetota; class Spirochaetia; order Treponematales; family Breznakiellaceae; genus JAITRD01. Next base: position 3,164 of record JAITRD010000065.1, read on the forward strand.
CAGGATATTCATCCCGTACCGCTCGGTAAAGGCTATCCTTCGGTCCACCAGTTGATCATAAAAAAGTTTTGCGAGATTCCATAATTCCGGCTCTCCGGCGGTCCGTTCAAGTTCCCGGATGCCGAATTCGATCCGTTTATCCGTATATTCCAGATAACGGTTCAAGAGGAATTCGTCGCTCAGAAGATGGCAGAGAATGGGAGAGAGGGAAATTCCCATCTTAAAGGGAACGTGATCCGCGTCCAAACGGTCAAACACCTCAAGCAGGGGAAGGTAGGTTTCGGAGAGGGACTCAAAAAACCACCGCTCCTCCGGAGCAGAGGCCAGGTCCAGGGACCGGACAAAGGGGGTGTGGGCATTGAGGACCAATGAAATAACCGGACGTGTTTTCATATTATTAACCAGCCGGAACCCCGCGGTTCACCAAAGACATGGCCGCATTGTCCGGGATATACGATCCCCGCTGCGGAGCACCGGAAAATCCCTGGCTCCGGACAAACAGGAAAGGGGATTTTGGTATACCGCCCATTCTTCCGCGGTTCCCGCCTTTTCGGCGATCTTAGGGGGATTCAGCAATTTCGGCATTCTAAAGGGATGGGAAACCGCAAGGACAATCTCCTCGTTTTTTCGGACCGCGCAGAGTTCCACCCGGAAACGGCCTCCCGAGGGGGGAAAATCCAGGTACCAGGCGGTATCGGCGATCCCTACGGAAACGGTAAAGGAAGTGTCCGCCTTCAATTTGCCCGAACCGTCCAGGGAACAAACCTTAAGATGGTATCCCCCAAAGTCAGAAACCTCTTCATAAAACCCCTTGTCATGGCCTTTTATCTCCCAAAAGATAAAAACCCACAGGGGATCCCTCGGCATTGCTTCAATAAAAGTAATGTTATACTGCTTCGGCAAAGGAACGGATTCAAAAAAATCTGTTTCCCCCAGCGGTTCGTCATCCCTTTCCTGCCCAAACTCATCCTCAGCGGCAAGATCCGTCAATTCCTCTATAATAAAAATCCGTTCCAGCTCCGGAGGAATATCGATGCCAAAGCGATCAGCCAATTTTATTAATTCATCGGTCGTAAGACTTTCCAGATAACTTTTATTAAACCGAGGTTCATCCATACCCGCATTATCATGGGAAAAAGGGAGCTTATTGTCAAGGCTTATCCCGGGCTCCGCAGCAATTCCAAATTTAACTGTACTAAAACCGAAAAGAGACCTGATACTTCTACCGGGGGTCCTGCCGGCGTGAAAAAGCGGGGTCCCTTTCCCCTCCTTTTTCACGCCGGCACCCCCCATAACCTTTTCGGGTCTCTTTTCGGCCGGGACATTTTTTGGAATTGCTGTAGCCAGCCAAGGGAAAAGGTAAAAAATGGTCAAATGAATTCAGGGGCAGGAGCCGGAGCTGGTTTCATTTGACCATTTTTTGAATTTGGAATTGCTACGGGCTCCGGGATAAGCGTAATCGTTTATTTCGGGGCGGCATCGGGGGCCTCAAGCAGGCCGGCAAAAAGGGCAAAATAATCCGGGGGAGGGACGCTAATATCCAGGGGGAATCCGGCCAGTTCCTCAGCAATAACCAGGCGGGAGGCGTAAAGGAGAAGCCGTTTGAGCCCCCGGGTTTTCGCCAGGGCCTTATTCAGCGTAAAGTCGCCATATTTATCATCCCCCAGAATGGGATGACCGATCCGGGCCAGATGCCGGCGGATCTGATGCATGCGGCCCGTATCCAGTTCCAATTCCAGGAGGGAAAATTCCCCATTCCCCGCAAGCCGCCGGTACCGGGTCCGGGAGAGCTTCTCCGTCCCCCGCACTTCCAGGGCAAGCCGGATCACCCCGGAAGCGGGGGGAGTCCCGGCGCAAAGGGCGCGGTACTGTTTTATGATGCCCCGACTTCCCGGAGGTTCCCCCCCTTCCCGGGCGGAAAAAATAGCGGAAAACTTAGCCGCGGCGTCCCGGTTTTTGGCGACCAGCATGACCCCGGCGGTATCCTTATCAAGGCGGTGCACTAAAAGCGGCCGGGGGGAACGGAATTCGGCGAGTAAAAGATCCAAGGAACGGCCGACCCCCGCTCCCCCCTGCACGGGAAGGCCCGCCGGTTTATTAAGGACCAGGCATTCCTCATTTTCAAAAAGGACCGGAATGTTTTTCATAGACCTTAGCGGTATTAACCGGCTAAAAAACTCCTCCGGTAATAAGCCAGCCGCTCCTCTATTTCATCCGTAAGAACCGTACCGTCCTTCATGAACCGTTCCAGCGTTTCACGGTTCGGAAGCCCGGTTCTGCCTCCGACAAACATACACTTGATTGCGGAAACCGCGCTGGCATACCCCGCGCATTCTGCCGGGGACAATCCTTCCAGCATGGCCGCAATATAGGCGCCGTGAAAAACATCCCCCGCGCCGGTCGTATCCTTTACCTTTACATCCACCGGCGGAACCTCGTAAAATTTTCCCTCCGCAAGGCCCATACAGCCCCGGGGCCCGCAGGTAATCCATACCACTTCCGGCCCCGCCCTATGAAGCTCCTCACAGTTAGCCCGCATATTCCCTTCTTTGCCTTTAAACATACCGTTATAAAAAAGCTCGGAAGCGATAAACACATCCACATAGGGTATAAATAAACGTCTGTCTTCGGTAAATCCCCCCGCGTCAAAGGTTACTTTAATTCCCTTTTCCCTGGCGTATTTTGCCGCGGCAATAGAAGCGGGGGTCCCGTTTTCTAAATGCAGGATCTTTGCGGAGCTTATATATTCATAATCAACATCCTCAGGCCCCAGGGGTTCCACGGTACCGCGTTTGATAATAAACATCCGCGTTGCCAGCTCTACCTCCGATATGGCGATACTGTAAGGGCTGGTCGTTTCCGGCCCGCCCCGCAATATATGGGAGGTATCTACCCCGTTATAGGCAAAATCCTTTAGGATAAAATCTCCCGTCGCGTCGCCCCCGACCCTGGCAAGCATGCCTGCCTTTGCTCCCAGCCTTGCTGCCGCCGCCATGGCCGTCGCGACATTTCCCCCGCCCTGATGAAAAATCTCATCGGCCCCGATGCCGCTATTGCCCCTTGGGACCCGGGGCACATTAACCAGCTGATCCATAAACGGCGTACCGAGACCTACAACATCAACCATCTTCCGCTACCGCCTTTTTGCTGTTTGTCTTGAGGAGACATTCTAATTAAAGGCCAAAGCCTTTAAGGTTTTTGAGGCTTAAGGCAATTGCCTCATAGCCGGGCCTTTGCACGCGATCCTGCTCTACCGCGCACCAGGATATATTTTGATCCAGGCATTCCTTGATTATCCCAGGCCAGTTCAGGTTCCCTTCGCCGATTTCCGCAAATATTTTGTGGGTAGATTCAAGGAAGGTATGATCCGAATATTGATCAATTCCATAATCCTTAAAATGGACAATATATATGCGGCCCTTAAGTTTTTTAAGCCATGTGATAACATGGCCGCCGCCCGCCTGCAGCCAATGGGTATCGGGCTCAAAGGTTACATACCGTGTATCGGTACCTTCGACAATCTGCTCCAGAATGGTTTTCCCGCAAACCTTTGAAAAATCAATCGCGTGGTTATGATAACTCAGGTAAATTCCTTCATCACGCAAAATTTTTCCCGCCCTGTTAAGGTTCTGGATAAACTTTTTCAATTCCTCGTAATTACCTAGGGCAACATTAGGCATATGGGACACCATAACATTTTTTGCGCCTAAAACCTTACATTCTTCAATTTTTTTAGAGAAATCATTTCCCGCCAGTTCGGGGTAACGAAGCCCGCCGACGCTTACTACCGTGAGGCCGATTTCATCCATCATGGTTTTGTATTCCGCGTGGGTATATCCCGCCGGAGTACCCGATTCTATGCCTTCATAGCCAATCTGCCGGACCCGGGTCATCATAGTCCGCACATCATATTTATAGGTCAATGCCGCGGGTTTTGTACGGTACTGAGCAAGCGCCATCGGGGCTAAAGCTATTTTCATGTTTATTTTCCTCCTATCCTCTGCCGTATCGTCTCATGAGGTTCTCAACAAAATTTTTAGGAAAGTCCCAAGCTTTTTAAGGTTGCAAAGGACTGAGCCGCGCAGTCAAAGGGATCCATGTCATAACACCTGTCCTGTTCGACAATAAATGCCTTGATCCCAAGGTCGAGCCCCTTCTTAATGATAAGTTCCCAAGGCAAGGAGCCGTCGCCTATCTGGGCAAATTGTTTATCCGTATCGCCGATGTCATTTTCATAATTTGCCGGTCCAATACGGTAATCCTTAACATGCAGATACTGGATACGCCCGCGGCATTTTTCCATCCATTCCAGAATATCACCGCCGCCTGCCTGCACCCAATGGGTGTCTAACAAGAAATGCACGCCGCTGGGATCAAAATTTTCAAAGAGGAGGTCCATACCGCGTTTACCGTTGCTGAAACGGCGGAATTCCTGGGCATGATTATGGTAGGCAATATAAATATCTTCTTTTGCCAATACCCGTCCCACGCTGTTGATTAGTTCAATCGCCTTCATATAACCGTCATAATCGGCGCGGCATTCGGTCGGCATGGTCCCGATCATAATCTCGTCGCAATTAAAAAAATGGCAGGCTTCGATGAATTTGCCTGGGTCATCCTTAAGCGCGTTAAGCTGGCCGGAAAAACAGCTAAATTCAATGCCCATTTCGTCCAAGAGGGCCTTATGCTTTTCGTTTCCTAAATCCGGGTGTAAACCGCCCTGAACCGATTGGTATCCTATTTCACGCAGTTTTTTGAGTTTTTCCGCATAAGGCAGCGGCGATGACGCAACAGTAAACAGGATAATAGAAATTTGATGCCGCTTCACGATTGGTTGTTTCATTGTCCGGGTGCTCCTTCTTCATAATTTTTTCTGTTCATACGAACAGTTTTAAGTCCGAAAATAATATGCCGTCGCGGAGGAAAAAATCCTATTCGCCGGCACAATGCAACAGGGAAAATGCGGAACATGAATGGCGTTGGGGAAAAACTGCGTCTCAAGACAAAAGGCGCCATGCCTCGTATAGCTTGCCCCGTCGTTTCCCGGGGTTCCTTCCTGCATATGATTTGCCGTAAAAAGCTGCATCCCCGGCAAATCAGTGAAAACCTCCATCACCCTTCCGCTTTGTCCGTCCCGGGCACAGGCCGCCTTACGCATCCCCCTGCCCTTCAAAACAAAATTATGATCAAAACCCCCTTTTTTATCCCCGGAGGCTGCCAGTTCCTCCATGGCGGGACCAAATTTGCGGGGAGCTGAAAAATCAAAGGGGGTTCCCCTGGTCGGCAATATTTCCCCGGTCGGGATATTCTCATCGTCGGAGGGGGTGTAAAAATCCGCCTCAATCTGTAATTCCTGCTCATTAATTTGGCCGCTCCCATGGCCGGCCAAATTAAAATACACATGATTGGTCAAATTAACCGGCGTATCCTCCGTTGGAATTGCCCGGTACCGGATGAGCAGCCCCTCATCGTTTAGGTGATAACAAACTTCCAGGTCCACTTCTCCGGGAAACCCCGCCTCGCCATGATCCCGCAGGGCTAAACGGACAAGGGAATCATCCGCGTCCACCAGGGCGAAATTACGCCGTCCATAATTTCCAGGCCCTCCGTGGAGGGTGTTATTCCCTTCGTTTGCGGCCAGGTCGTATACTTTGCCGCCTAGTTGAAAGGAATGCCCCTTAATACGGTTTGCCACACGGCCTATCACCGCCGCGGAAGGAGATCGGGGCGCCAGGTATCCCGCCAAATCGCCGCGCCCCAGAACCACATTTTCAAAATTCCCTTCCCGGTCCGGAACACGGATGCTCTGTATGATTGCCCCCAGGGTTATAATCTGCGCGGACATTCCCCTTTTATTTTTTAAGGTGCAGCGCCAAACATTTTCTCCCGCCGGCAAGGTCCCAAAAAGTTCTACTCCCATTATCCAACACCTCCGGATTTTAGTCACGATATTATATCCAGCCCGGGATATAAAGACAACATTTTCTTTTTAAATCTTTAAGCAGCACTATCCATGCAAAAAGCTATTTGTTGCTCAAAGGAATCGGCTTTTTCAAAATTTTGGTACCAATAAACAGGGAAAGCAAAAAATAAAAAAGGGCAAAGGCAATTACCGCGCCGGCGAGCAAGTAGAAAGAACGGATGCCGATGGCGACAATTAGAAATCCTCCGCTCAAACTTCCCACAATGGCGGCAATGGCATTTGCCGCCCCGTTCATCGTATGGGCAGTTGAATTCAGTCCCGGCGGCGCAAGGGAATATACATAATTGGTGGCGGCGCCGATCATCAACCCTCCTCCAAGGCCGTGAAGGGTCTGGATAAAAAGGATCCCAATAAGACTGTTCGCCCTTGAATAGAGCAAAGCCTCAATACTGTAAAAGACTCCCGCGCCGGCAATGGCAACCGGGAGGGGAAATTTACGGCGGAGGGGCCGCATAAGAAGCAGCATGGGTATTTCGAGCAGGGCCTTATAACCGGAAATTAAACCCAACTGCGCGGTATCGCCGCCCACGCTTGCCACCAGATAGGGAAGAAAAGCCATTGAGGTGTTGGCGGGCATATGTATAAAAACCGCAAAGACCAAATAGGTGATAAAATAATAATTTTTAAAAAGCCTGCCGAACCCCATTTGCTTAAAGCTCAAAGCCTTCCGGCGTCCAACTCCAAGGACAGCCCCATCGGCGCTTTTCATCTGCCACATAATGATAAGGAGGGGCAAAAAAGCCACGCCGTACAAATAAAATGAAACTTCCACCCCCGTCAAGGGCAATATAGCGCTCAGGGAGATGTTCATGATCGCGAAACTGATGGATCCCCAAAGCCGCACGTGCCCGTAGGCAACCTTGTCCAAATCGGAACGCTGCACCACAAAGGCGTCAAGCAGGGAATTCGCCGGCATGCGAAAAAAAGATCCCAAGGGGACAATCAGGTACATAAGCACCAGGGGGCCCACAGCAATCTGTGAAGAAAAAGGTATCACCGCCCACAATACGGCGGCAATACAGATACAGAAAAGAAAAACCTTCCTGATCGATCTGATTTTGTCGGCCATCATGCCCCAAAAGGGAGTCGCGAAAATCATAACGAGGGAATTCACCGCGTTAATAAACCCCACCTGGGTTGGCATAAATCCCTTTTTCTGGAGAAAGACCGTCAGGTAGGTTCCCGTAGCCGTAGCAAACCAAAATAAAAATTCAATGGAAGAAAGCCGCCAATAAGCTTTGGGAACACCCTGGAACCAGCTTATAACGGATTTAGTCCCCCCTAATATCAATGAGGATTGAGGATGATCAATTACCGGAGAGACCGGCGGCGTTTTTGCCCGCAGGTCAGTCTCCCCGCTGTTTAAAGAGGCACTCAAGATATCACTTCACTTCTCCGAACAAGCGGCTCACTTCACCGTCCAGGAGGGTGAGTTCTTCCTCGTTCATCTGCCAATCCATTGCCGCGCAATTCTCCCGGGCATGATCATCGGTTCTAACGCCGACCAGCGCCGTAAGGACAAAATCCTTTTGCACGACCCAATTAATGGCAATTTGTGCAAGAGGAACATTCCACTTTTCGGCTATTTTATCTATTGAAGACAATAATTCCATAAATAATCACCTGCTCCCGTCTTCCCTTTACGGTTTCGGCGACAATCTCCTCAGCGGAACCGCTTCCGTAAACCGGCGCGGTGTCTATCAGGTTGACCCCCAGATCCAGCATGGTTTTCATAGCGGAAATGGAACTTGCCTTATCGGAACCGCCCCATCCGCGTCCGCCTACACCCCATGTGCCAATCGCGACTTCGGAGACCGAAAGTCCTGTTTTTCCAAGTTGTTTATACCGCATAACTTATTTTTATCTCCACTATCAAAACAAAATCGCCCCTCTAATCTTATAAAGGGAAATAACAAAGGTTCTCAAAAATTTCCGTCCTAAACGGAACCGTTGTCCCTATAAAGCGGTCAGGGGTTTAATTCCCATAAGCATTCCCCCTTCCCCGTTAACGGATTCAGGGTAAAATTGCTTACGGGCATTAAGCCCCTTGCTATCGCCAAAAACTAAGTATCCAGCGAGGACTCCATCACGGTAACGCTGCCGTAACGGCCGGGCGCCAGCATGGCGGGCCGTTCCGGCCGGGTTTTAAGCTCGTAGACTTTATTGTCAGCATTGCTCTTGTCAATGGCATCAAGGATCTCTACCGTATGCAAAGCCATGTCGGCGTTGCTGCGGGGCTGCCTTTTTCTGCGGATTGCATAGGCCATGTCAACCACCGCGATTCCGCGCCAACTGTTATGGCAGGGCTCCCGTTTGCCGCTTTTTGAAGGAACATTCGGATCCGTGTCGCTAAAACCGTGGGTAAAAGGCACCTTGAAGACTTCATGAGGATTACCCTTGCGGGTAAGCAGAACCGTATTGTCCCAGCCGCCGAAAAGATTGGGATCCGGCAAAGTCAGATGGCCTTCGGTACCGTAAATGTCTACCTTCGGCAGTTCCGGATTAAAGGCTTCTGAACAGAGCACCAAGGCGCCATAAACCCCGCTCTCAAATTCCAGGGCGCCGAGCATTATGGTTTCACCGCCCTTGCTGTCAAAGGGTTTGCCGTAATCGGGATGCATGGTATTAACAAAGGTACGGTTCCCTTTAAAAGTTTTAGAATACCCGCTTACCCGTTTTGCCGGGCCGAAAAGATTAAAGAGCACATTCAGGTAATAACCGCCCATGTCGTAGGTAACGGTGGTACCATGGGTGCCCGCCATGGGATCCGGCATGGATGCGAAGGGCCGTTCATTGGAGCCATAACCCCTCATGCACTGGGAATAAGCAATAATCGGGATCCCGATATAACCGTCATCAATAAGCTTGCGGGCGGTTTGCCATGCGGATCCCATGTAGCAGTCAGGGGCGCATCCGACAAACAATCCCTTGCTTTTCGCAAGTTCATAATTCGCTTTGGCGCCCTCGTAGTCGTGGCCCATGGCTTTTTCGGAATAGGCATGCTTTCCCGCTTCCAGGATCATCTTTGTGACCGCGTTGTGATTCCATAACTGGGTGGTATTAATCACAATTTCGATTTCCGGATCCGAAAGGATCTCCTCGTTGGTCATCTGACGGATCCCAAACAGCTCTGCCCGGGCTTTGCTGCGTTCAGGAATTAAGTCGGAACAACCTACCATCTCAACGATCTTAAACCCGCTGGTCAGAGTATTGAGATAGGTATAGCTAATATTCCCGCTTCCTATCAAAGCCACTTTTACTGGTTTTAAGTCCATTATTCTGCCTCCTAGCAGTAATTAATGCGTTCCTTTTCCGGCGCCGGCAATCCCGCGCCGTTTTGCTTTGTCCGGCCTATTCCGGCCAGACTGAATCGGTGCTCTCGGAAATCAATTTTGCAATAGCGTCATTATCTGTCATCCCTTTTATGGTACCGCTGTTCGGTTCCGCAATTACCGGTCCGGTATATCCCAACTGCAAAAGGCCCTTCATAAAAGCCTTCAGATCATTGGCGCCCCCGCCCGGCTCGCCGGGATAATACCGGGGTGAATCCGGAAGTTCATCAGGGGCTATGCCCTTTGCGTCATCGTTAAGGTGTACCAGGACAATGTCTTTTTCGCCGCGGACAAGTTTAACAAATTCATCTCCGGCTATGCCGGAGGTATAACAATGATGAGCGTCCAGCAATAATCCAACATTTCCCGTGCCGATTGCGTCGCAAAGTTCAAGCATCCCCGTTAAAGTATGGATAAAGGGATATTTACCCCTTGTCCAGCCGGGCTTCGGCCCTAAAAATTCAATGCCAAAGGAGATGTCATATTCCTTGAGAACCTGGGCGCAGAGGCCCATCATATCCTTGTGGCGTTTAAAATTTTCCGCAAATTCAAATTCGTCGGAAGAGCTTGCCATCCAAGTGCAACACCGGGTGATTCCTAAACGCCGGGCGGTGCGGGCGGTTTTCTCCAATTTGGGAAATGTTTCATTAAACATATCCCGGGTTCTATAGGCAACGGGCAAACCGAAATTAGAGATGATTACCCCGTATTTCCCCATAATATCCAGGGCTTCGGACACGCCGATTCCCTGTTCTTCCAAAGTCAGGGGGCTATACTCCACCGCACCGTAACCGTATCTATGAGCGATATCCACGGCATCTTTAAATGAAGAAACTTTAATATTTACCAATCCGGGATTCAGTGATTTATACATTGTTTCTCCTTTTATACCCTGTAAATTTCCCTTTCCCTGTTATTCCAGATAACCGGTTTCTTTCATGTTAAGATAGGCGCAGCGCAGGGAATCTTCCGTACTGAGATTGCGCAGCCGGTCCTGTTCGGCAATGGCATATTCAAGGCCCAGCTCCGCGGCCTTGGCCAAAATCCCTTCAAGATCCAGTCTGCCGGTGCCCACCGCGGTAAAACAAAAATCGGTAGCCTTATCCGCGTTGACAAGATACCTCGGCTGAATCATTTCCGTAAAATCCTTCACATGGAGCAAACCGAGACGGTCCTTGATCTTCTCCATATACGCAACGGGATCAAGCCCCCCCACATAAACCCAGCCCACATCCAGTTTGATTTTAAGCCGGGGATCAACCTGGGTCAGGAAATAATCCATTACGGAAACGCCCTTGTAAGCAACCGTAAATTCCTGGTAGTGGTTATGATATTGAGGGGTAAAGCCTTCATCGGCAAAGATTTTTACCAGCTTATTCATTACATCAATATCTTCCATAACGGAATCGTAGGTACCGTTTTTGCCGTATCCTTCGCCAAAGCTGCTGATCACCGTAGACCACCCGATATTGATGTTTTTGATGTCATAATAACGGGCCCATTCGATGACAGCTTTAATCTCCGCGTCGTTTTTTACGAGTTCCCTCATGGGGGGGGACCAGCTGCAAAGACAGGTAAGCCCAAGATCCTTGAAGCGCTTGAAGTTTTCGTCCCTGTCGCCCGGCATCCGGGAAAGATCGCCGTCCATCCCGCGGTAACCCATTTCGGCATATTTTTTAAAGGTAACAAAGGGATCCGCATCGGGCTCCCTGAATCCTACCCAGGCCGCTTTTAGTTTGCCCATATTTATCCTTCCTTAATATTCCGGCTAAATGCTTTTTGTTTCAAAAAGCTTAATCTTCTCAAGGGTACGGGCTTTAAAACCTTCCCGAATCGCCTCGGTTGCCGAAAAGATATCCAATTTATCATTTTCAATCTTCCGGAGCCGCGCCGTAGCTTCCTGAGAAAGTTCGGTAAAGATATTAATCTTTGAAACGCCCATTTTTATGATTTTTTTGAAGTCCTCGTCGGGAATGCCGGAACCGCCGTGGAGCACCAGGGGAATAGAAACCGCCTTTACGATTTCTTCTAAAACCGGATAGTTAATTCTGGGTTTACCCTTATAAACCCCGTGGGCGTTCCCAATGGCCACAGCCAAAGCGTCAATTCCTGTTGCCGCCACAAATTCGGCCGCCTCTTTGGGGTCCGTATATTGATAGTTATCGGGATCATAATCCCTGCCCTGGCCGACATGGCCCAGTTCCGCCTCTACCGGAATGCCCCGGGGCTTACATAGGGCAACCACTTCCCGGGTTATGCGGACATTTTCATCAAAGGGCAGGGTTGAGGAGTCAATCATGATGGAAGAAAATCCCGCCTCCAGACAGCGTTTGCAGGCATCCACACTCTTCCCGTGATCCAGATGCACCACAACCGGTACGGATGCCTTTTTAGCGGCCGCAACCATGGCGGGAGCAAAGACATCTAAATCAGCCATACCCCGGGGTGAATCGGGAAACTGAAGAATAACCGGCGTTTTTGTTTCTTCCGCCGCATCCAAAATTCCAAGCATCATCGTGGGCGTCATAAAATCATACGCGCCGACCGCGTATTTCTGCGCCCTTCCCTCAATCAAAACATCATTCAGCGTGGCTAGAGACATAATAACCTTCTTTCCTTTCTATTTTTAAGCACGCCCTGAAACTCAGGCCGCCCCCTTCTCCCGTAATGTTTAAACCGCCGGGACAAAGTTACTCAACAAAATCCGCCTGGATATCACCCACATATTTAAGGGCCTCATGCAAAACCGCCCGGTATTTTCCATGGATCCCCGTTACATGATGGATATAAGGCCCGGTTACAAATTTACGTTCCCATTTCGGCCAATCCTTAGTCTCAACCCAAATATAAGTCCCGTTTGTTTTCGGGCCGTCGGTTCCGGCCGCCTCATCGGCAAAAAGGGTATATTTACCGTTGAGAGCGCCCATCCTGATAAGGGTGATATCCCCCCCCTTAATCTCCCACTGGCCTTTACAACTGATAACACAGGGTTTCTGGGCGCCGGGTTTTGCGAGGGAATAAGGGAAGGGGCCGCAATGCCAAAGCAGTTCCGCGTTATCGTTGGTCGGATGGCGCACGGTAATATCCGCAAAGAAAGGCCGGGTCCCGCCTCTAAGGGCCCCATAAGCCATGGCGGTCCCTACCGCGCCCAGCACGTCCGTCTCGCAGGTAACCGGCAAGCCTTCCTCGGTCAAAGCCCCCCAAAGGAAACAGGCACCGAGCCCAAAACTAACCCGCAGCATCCGCCAGCACTCGCCGGCAAGGGCCGAACAATCGTATGTATCCGCAAGTTTACGGATGCCTACCGCCGCGGCCGCCAGTTTCTCCTGGGTTTCGGCATCCAGATCCGAAAGATCAACGCTTTTCCCCCAGAGATCAAGTTTTTCCCGGACCGCGTCCTTTCCGTTTTTCAATACATCCGTAATCGCGCCGGTCACCTCGGATTCCGGAATCGGGACAATCTCAATGCCGAACTTCTCAAGCAATTCGCTTTCGTTATACTTAACGGTCAAAAATTGCCGGGGCCGCACGCTAAGCTGGCCAATCCGGGCCTGCTTAAAAGCCTTGGCCGCGCAAACGGTGCGGACAAAATCTGAAAAACCCGTATCCAGCGCCGGAGAATCAAGCCAGCAATTTTCTATGTAGGTAAAGGGGACACCGTAACTTAAAAGAGCCTTCCCCGTGGCAAACAACCCGCATTGAACATCATAAGGCCGGTCTTCTCCCTGATTAACCACGCCAAGAGGCGCCGGATCCCGGGGGCCCCACAACAGAACAGGTTTGTTTACGATTTTACAAAGTTTTGCCACCGCTTCTTCCTGGCCGAAATTCGCGTGGGGAACAAAAACAGCGTCAACCCCGTGGTCAATAAAGTGTTTGGCAATTTTCTCTATTTCATCGTTAAATACCAGCAAACCCTCCCGCGCAACGCCTTCAATGTTTACCAGGGACACGTCATACTTTTCCCCCAATTCGGCGACACGTTTATTGATCTCGTCCTTACGGCTGTTCCGGAAAGCGTCCCTCCGGGTCGGCGCGACACCAATCGTACATTTCTTAAAATCATACATAACTAAGCTCTCCCTTCTAAACGCGGCGCGGGAAACCGTCTTTAAAAAACGGCCCGGGGATATTTCAGGATGAAAGGCTTCCTCTCTAATTACAGATTCATCCTATCCTTCCCGCGTATATCTGTCAATGATCCCCTGTACTTTCAGTACCATAAATACTTATAGGAGGATTTCCAGTTTTTCCGATTCTTCCAGCACCTTTGCCATCATGTCGTTACTGAATGTCCGCTGGGGCAAAAGGCAAAGAATATGCGCTTCCTCAGCTTCAGTTACGAATTGCCGGCCATGCAGAATAAGGGGTTCCAGCTTTACAAAGGTTCCCTTGGGCACCCCAAAGGCCTCAATCGTTTCCGGGCTCAATACTTCCCGGACAACCTTCCCTACATAGATGATCACATCGGCGTCCAAGGGCAGGAGCCCTTCACAGGTGTATTTATGGGCTTCCACAAAGCCAATAATATTTTTTTCTTCTTTTTTAACGTGGCAAACTGAAACGCTGGGCAGCGTGGTGGTCCCGAAATTTAAGGGGATAAGATCCGCAAAGAACCCCCGCTTGTTTACCGAGCCCGCCGCAAGCAAATCATTGTCCAGAAGATTCTGAAAGGTACCATACTGCCGGAAGGCCTCATAACTGAGCTGCTGTACCTTAATTGTTTTCATTTCCATAATCACTCCTTAAAACTGTGATAAATAAAACCCTGATTCCCGCTTCGCCTATTTGACGCCCAAGCCCTTCATAAAGTTAATGCTTAAGCGCAGGCTCTCAAATTCATCCAAAACGGTCCTGTCCTGCTCAACGCAATACCATTGGACCCCCGCTTCCCGGCAGGCGTTTACCACTGCCGGCCAGTTTATATTCCCCTGCCCTATTTCGGCAAAACGCCTCGGGACGGAACCAAGCTGAACATCCTCCGCTTTCCAATCAACGGCAAAATCTTTAAAATGCACGATTGGAATACGGTTTTTTACCTTGGAAATCCATTGCGCGGGATCAGCTCCCGCCGCCGAGGCCCAGAAAGTATCCAGCTCAAACATAACAACCTGGGGATCCGTTTCCTCAATAAGGATATCCATTCCGGTTTTGCCGTTAAGCTGGGGAAAATTGCGGAATTCCTGGGCGTGATTATGGTACTGCAAAAAATAACCGGCGCTCTTAAAGGGTTTCGCGAGTTTATTAATCCTTTCGGCATAAGCCCGGAAGCCGTCTGCCGAATTCATCATTTCCCCCGGAACAGAGGGGATTCCAAAAATTTTCACGCCGTATTTGTCGGCAATCTTAAAAGCCTCGTCGGGTTTTTCAATATCCCCGTGAACATCGGCGACCTTTAAATTGTATTTCGCAAGGAGCGCCAAACTTTCCTCGATTGATAAAAAACGGCCCAAGGGACTTTCCGGCCCGTCATAGCCCAGTTCCGCGATTTTACGGTACGTGTCTTCCAGCTGCGCAAGGGTAAAAGCCCGGAACCGGGTAGTATAACCCACAACACCGATTGACATAACAATAATCCTCCTCTCTTAATATGGTTCATGGTAAAAATAAAATTATTTTGCCAAGAAATTCCTTCGATAATAGGCCAGCCGTTCCTCGATTTCTTCAGTAAGGACCGTACCGTCTTTTAAGAAGCGGCCCAGGGTTTCCCGGTTCGGAATTCCGGTTCTGCCGCCGACAAATATGCACTTAATTGAAGAAACCGCACTGGCATAGCGGGCGCATTCCGCATGGGGCAGGCCCTCCAGCATTGCCGCAATATACGCTCCGTGAAAAACATCGCCCGCGCCGGTCGTGTCCTTTACCGGGACATCAAAGGTGGGAACCTCATAAAACTCCCCCTCTGCAAGCCCTACGCAGCCCTTCGGGCCGCAGGTAACCCACACCACGGAAGGGCCCGCCCTTTGCATTTCCTCGCAATTTTTCCGCATATCCGCTCCCCGCCCTTTAAACAGACCATTATAAAAGTGTTCGGAGGCAATAAAAATATCAATATAGGGCATTATCTTGACCCGGTCTTCCGAATAAGCGCCGGCATCAATACAAACCTTTAATCCCTTTTCCCGGGCAAAACGGGCCGCGACCATTGAGGCGGGACTTCCGCTTTCCAAATGGAGAATCTTTGCGGAGGCGATATAATCGTAATCAACCTCCTCCGGCCGCAGGGGACTTACCGTACCACGACGGCCGATAAAAGACCTGGTTCCAAATTCAACTTCCGATACGGCGATGACATAACTGCTGCAGGCATCGGGTCCTTCCCGTATAATGCGGGACGTATCCACCCCATTGTAGATAAAATCCTTAACAATAAAGTCTCCGATGGCATCCCCGCCGATTTTTGCAATCATCCCCGCTTTGGCGCCGAGCCTTGCCGCCGCCGCCATCGCGGAGGCGGCATTTCCCCCGCCTTGATGAAATATTTCATCCGCCCGGACGCCGCTGTTGCCGCTGGGCAAACGGGGTATATTAACCAGTTGATCCATCACCGGGTGACCTAATCCCACCACATCTACCATGATGCACGCACTCCTTTATTCTTTAGTCAAAATAAACCTGTCTTTATATAACAACCGGTTGCCTTTGAAAAACAAGATTTTTAAATAACACAGCATGAAAATACACAAAAGATAAAATTAAGATTTCGCCTGTAAACTTTCCGGATTAATTTGCATAAATTCAATCTTGTTGCCGTCGGGATCATGGGACCACATTTGCCGGTTCAAATCCTTGCCCTGTTTTGGCGGAACATCAATAGGCCATCCCGCTTCATTCAGGACTTTTTCTCTTTGACAGATGTCCCGCATTTGAAGGCATAAATGATTGAAGGAGCTAAGATCGGCATAAAAATCCATGTTCTCCCCGGGATAAAACAACTCAATGAATTGATTTTTTGCAACCTTAACATATTCAATCCAGGGTTTTCCCTCCCGTTCATAACCATGAACATATTTAAACCCAAGGAGATCGCAATAAAAAGCAAAGGAACTTTTCATATAACCTGTAACCGGTTATTTATTTCTTGACGCCAAACAGGCTTCAAGTTCCTGCTGCTTCGGATAAAGTTCATAGGAAGTAAAGCGGGGCAAATAAAGAAGGATTTGCGCTATTTTTTTTTAATGACCGGATTCGCGTTTCGTTCAATTGATTATAATTCATAAAGGCGATACGCAGCCCGAAGATAGGCACGTATCTAAACACCGCGAAAAAAACTAAACCCGGAATAAGCAAAAAATAAAGCCGGCGGTTTTTTAGAAAATCACTTAGTTTGTATTTTGGCAAAAACTGCATTTTCACCTCCCTCAATCTCCCTCTTGTGTAACATATTTAGGGTAGTATAAATCAGTAAATTTTGTTTGTCAACAAAAATTATTAACAAACGGTTTTAATTACCGGCAACGCCGGGGCGTCACAAAGGCATGGGAAGAAAACAAAGCATCAACCGGGAGGCGGGCCCGCCCGGGGATCAGCCGCCGGTAAAAAGCCGGTAGGCATCCCCGGCGTCTTTGGCCCCAAGGAGGGCATTGCGGAGTTCCCGGTTTTTAAGGCGGGCGCTAAAAAAAGAAAGGGTTTGAAGGTAATAGGCGTGCTGGTTATAGGCGGCGGCAATCAT
>JAITRD010000081.1 GCA_031288575.1 Treponema sp.
CGGGGCCGTCTTACGGAGCCCCATCCCTCCCTGGAGGAGATCCGTTCCCGGGTACGCCGGGGGCTGGAGTCCTTTGACCAAAGTTACCAGCGGATCCTTAACCCCCATATATATAAGGTATCCGTCACCGAACAGCTCCGGAGCCTCAAGCTGGAACTGATAAAAAACTACCTGGGGGATCTTTAGAATTATAATTACTGCAAAAAAAGCTTTTCAAATGTATAATAATCTTACCCGCCGGAATGCAGGGATATACTTATGAATGAAATACAGGTCCGTTTTACCTATCATAATACCGCCTCCTCTCCGCAAAAGGGGGACGCCAGCTCTTTTATCTGCCCCTTGGGCACCCAGGCGGATACCCTGATAGAAAAGAGCGGGCTTCTTAAAAACAGCCTTGCGGCGGTGAAGATCAATAACGAGATCCTTCCCCTGTCCACCCGGCTTGAGGTGAACGCAAACCTGGAACCGGTATTTCTGGAAGTCCCCGAGGGGGTAATGATCTACCGCCGGTCCCTGGCTTTTCTCCTGGCGGTGGCCGCGAAGGAGCTTTTTCCGGAACGGAACCTTTTTGTGGGACATTCCCTGGGAAACAGCTACTATTATACCTTCAGGGATGAAAAAAAACCCGCCCCCGCGGAAATAGAGAGCCTGAGGGAGAAGATGCTTGCCCTGGTACGGGAGGATCTTCCCATTTCCTTTGCATATATGGCCTATACGGAGGCCCTGGAATTTTTTGAAAAAAACAAGCAAACCGATACAAGCCGGCTTTTGGATCAGCGCTGCGAATCAAAGGTAAAGATTAACCGGTGCAGGGACTTTATAGATCTCTATATCGAGCCCCTGGTTCACCGTACCGGCCTTTTGGGGGCCTTCGGCCTTGTTCCCTACCAGGAGGGGTTCCTCCTTCTTTTTCCCGGGGTCGGCCGGGGGGCGGTCCTCGATCCCTTTGAGGATAGTCCTAAGATCTTTTCGGTCTACCGGGAATATAAAAAATGGGGCCGCATCGTAGGGGTCCATGCCGTGGGGGCCCTCAACAAGCTGGTGGCGGACCGGACCGTCAGGGATTACATCAGAATTGCCGAGGCTTTTCAGGAAAAAAAGATGTCCGAAATCGCCAATCAAATATACGAAAGGCGGGAGGAACTTAAAATCATCCTCATTGCCGGGCCCTCCAGCTCAGGCAAAACCACCACGGCCAAGCGGCTTTCCATTGCCCTCAAGGTAATGGGAATTGAACCGGTTTCCATCAGCCTGGACGACTATTATGTCAACAGCGACAGAACTCCCCGGGACGAAAAGGGGGAACCGGATTATGAATGCCTTGAGGCCCTGGACGTGGCCTACCTCAACGAACAGCTTCTGGCCCTTTTCCGGGGGGAGGAGGTAACCCTTCCCCTGTTCGACTTTAAAACCGGCCGGCGCAAAGAAGAGGGAGGCAGGAAAATACGCCTGGCCCGGCGGACCATGCTCATCGTAGAAGGCATCCACGGCCTTAATGAGGCCCTTACGCCGGCGGTTGATCAAAAAACTAAATTTAAGCTCTACGTCTCCGCCCTAACCCAGCTTAACCTGGACGACCATAACCGCATCCCCACCAGCGATAACCGGCTCCTGCGGCGCATGGTCCGGGATTCCCAGTTCCGGGGAAGCAGCGCCGCGGCAACCATCAGGATGTGGCCCAATGTGCAGCGGGGGGAACGGAAACATATCTTTCCTTTCCAGAACAGCGCCGATGCCGCCTTTAATTCCGCCCTGGACTATGAGCTGGCGGTATTAAAATTTTACGCCGATCCCCTGCTTCGTTCCGTAAAACCAAGCATGACCGAATATGCCGAAGCGGTACGGCTCCTTTCTTTCCTGGAAAACTTTGCCCCCATCCCTCCCCAATATGTCCCCGGCCAAAGCATACTCCGGGAATTTATCGGGGACAGCGAGTTTAAGTATTAGGGCGGCCGGGTTCCCGGAGGCGTGCCCCTAAAGCTTCCCAATAGGCCGGGGTTTGACCTCCGGGGGAATGGCGGATCGGTAGGGCTGGCCCTCCAGACGCTGTTCCAGTTCCGCCCTGGCCTTTTCGGCCAGTCCGGGCTGTTCCAGCAGGTCAACACAGGCGCCGGCGATTACCTTGGCGGCCAGGATGAGCCCCTTATGGCCCAGGGAACTGCGGGTCTGGGATACAAGCTGCCAGGAATGTTCCGCCGTACCCAGGGCGTAACAGGCGGTAACGATCTGGGCGGTGGGCACGTTCCAGCTCACGTCCCCCACATCGGAGGAACCGGGGAAAACCGGTTCCCTGGCCTCGTCGTAAAAGGGCAGAAGCAGGTCGCAGATAGATTTATCCCCAAGACGTTTGGTATATTCCGCCCGGTCCTTTTCCGCGTCGACCAGAAACATGGCCGCCTCCGCGCCGGGCGGTTTGGGGGAGGTTTTTGCCAGGGCCGCGGCAAAGGCCTGTTCTTCTCCGGTATAAAGGGGAAGTTCCTGGGTTTTAAAGTTGTCGTAGAGTACCCGGGCGAGGGTTTTATTGGGGATAATATCGGCGCAGGCCTTGATAAATTCAATGTCCAATTCCGTTTCGGTCATCAGCGCCGCGCCCTGGGCGATCTTGTTTACCCGCCGGTAAATCTCCTCCGCCTGGGGCAGCCGGGGCGAGCGGATAAGGTACAAAACCTCCCCCCGGGACTGGACCACGTTGGGGGAAAAGCCCCCGGTATTGGTGATGGCGTAATGGATCCGGGCTTCGGGGATAACATGTTCCCGCAAAAAATTCACCCCCACGTTCATAAGTTCCACCGCGTCCAGGGCGCTCCGGCCCAGGTGGGGCGCGGCGGCGGCATGGGCGGCCTTGCCCCGGAATTTGTAGAGGATCTGGTAATTGGCCAGAAGTTTCACCTCCATAATGCCGTTTACCGCCATGGGATGCCAGGCAAAGGCGGCGTCAAGCCCCGCAAAAACCCCTTCCCGGGCCATAAAAGCCTTGCCGGAGCCCCCCTC
Organism: Treponema sp.; assembly: GCA_031288575.1. Lineage (GTDB taxonomy): Bacteria > Spirochaetota > Spirochaetia > Treponematales > Breznakiellaceae > JAITRD01. Next base: position 2,995 of record JAITRD010000081.1, read on the forward strand.
TTCCCCGGGACAGCCGAAAAGTTTAACCGTTCCGGGAATTTTATTGGCCGCCAGGTATTCCTTTACCGCCAAGGCCGCCCCCAGGGAACCCGCCCCGAAGAGGTTATGCCCGCAGCCGTGGCCGTTGCCGTTATCCCCCGCCCCGCCCCGGGGCTCCTCGGTAAGAGCCAGGGCCTTTTGGCTTAAACCGGAAAGGGCGTCGTATTCGGCGAGGATGCCTATTACCGGTTTCCCCCTGCCGTAACTTGCGCAAAAGGCGGTATCGATCCCCCCGGTTTTGTCCTCCACCTCAAAGCCCTGCCGGGCCAGGGTGTCCTTCAGCAGGGCCGCGGAACGGTATTCCTCAAAGGCGGTTTCCGCATAATCCCAAATTTTATCGGAAATCCCCCTCAGGAGTTCCCCAACGCTATCCACATAAGGGGATAGGGAAGGCTTATCCATAATTTTAGGCCTCCGTCCCTTGGCGGTTTAAACGCTGGGAAAGCTGATTGGCCCCCAGGAGCAGAACCATGGCTATGACCAGCATACCGCCTTGGAAAAGGAGATTAACGGTAAAACTCTGGTACAAAAGCATACTGACGTTGATGGGCATCAAAACAAAACCCGTTATGGAAATTAAGGAAAAACCGATGGAATAATCATTTAATACCGGCGTTTTATAATCGGGATCGCAAATCTTCAGGAGCATAAGCCCCGTAAGGAATACCCCGGTTGAATTGCCCCATAGGGAAATGGCCCGCTCAAAATAACAGTCGGAAAAAAATCTTTTAAAGAGGGCAAAAAGAAAAATATAGGTGCAAATATAGCCCAGACCCACCATAACCAGGATAGGCAGGATATACTCCAGAATCGCCTGTACCGGGAGGCTCGCGATGGCCGCGGTGATGGCGTAATCGGAGCAGACCCCGGCGATCCGGGATTTGGTTTTACGGTCGATAAGGTTCCCCAGGCCCGCCTTTTGGATAAAAAAATTCACCCCGAACATGACCACAATGGACCAGGCCCAAATGGGGATCTGATTTATCAGGGGCACCTTAAAGTATTTGATAAGGTTCATGAGGATATAGGCGATGCCGCAGGCGGCCAGAATCACCGCCAGGTGAAAGGTCAGGGACTCAATGGAAGAACTCATGGTGGTTTCTTTCCCCAGGGCCTGCTGTTTTTCCGGGTCCATCTGGTAACCCTTGGCCATATCCGGAGGGATATCCCCGGGTTTGGTCAGGATCGCGGTCTGTCCGGTCCGGGCCGCCACGTTAATGGCGATAATCCCGATGATCATCCCCCCGACCAGGCCGAAGGTGGCCGTGGTGGTGGTGACCCCCTGGGCTATCTCCCAATAGGGAAGCGCCAGGCCCTTGAAGTAGTTCCCCACCACCCCCGCCGTGCCGTGCCCGCCGCTGAAGCCCATGGTAAGCTCGTATCCGAAGGGGGCATAGAGGTCCATGCCGCCCTTAACAAAGATTTGCCGGACAATGATGCCGATAAGGAGCTGGATCGCGGCGATTCCGAAAAAAATGGCAAAGGTCTTGATCACATTGGCGGAGGTTTTGCCCGCGGTTTTGCCTGATTTGCTAAACTTCATCCCCAGGGCAGTGGACGCCACCACCGGAACGATGAGAATCCCCGGCAGGGCGGACCAGGTGGCGATCCATTCCTTGGGGAAAGGTATCCCCCCTCCCTTCCAGATAATCGGCCCGATCAAGAGGCCGATAAACCCGCCAATGACCGAAGCGGGCAGAAAGAGTTTTCTGAAGACGGGAATGATCCCCCGCAAAAGAGCGCCCACGAGCAGCAGGGCGCTTAACACGCAAAAACAATACAATAATTGGGTGAGCATCGCGCTTGACATACGTACCTTCCTTCTTAAATAAGGTTTAAAACTGTTGCTGTTCCAAAACTCTAGTTTTGGAACAGCAACCTTAGATTTAAGGGAAAAAGCGAGCTTTAGACCGCTTTTTCCGAGAACCTGTGGAAAAACCATAGGGTTTTGGGACAGGCTCAACTTACTAGAGTTGTTTAGAAACTTCAGTTTCTAACATTAGACTTGTTTAAGAACCCGGTTGGTTCTTAAACAAGTCTTGCAAAATGCATGGCATTTTGCTATTTTTAAGCGGAAGTTGTTTAAAAACTGAGGTTTTTAAACAACTCTATTG
>JAITRD010000236.1 GCA_031288575.1 Treponema sp.
GCGGCATTGATATCGGCCTCCACTACCGCGTCCTCATCAACCACCAAAAGTCCCCGGGCAATTACCTCGCCGGAAAGTTTGCCCCGGATAAGGAAGGGCTTTTCGGAGTTAATGATCCCGGAAAAATCAATATCTGAAGACAAAACCGTATCAAAATCCTTATCTTCCAATACGTCATTATGGACATCGGTCATAGTATCATAGAATTTAACGGCCTGGAAAAAAAGCGTCAATAGGGCAGTTTTTACGGCAGACAGCCCGTTTTCCCCCCTCAAGGGACCCGCCTTTACGGCCTCGCCTATTAAACGGAACAATAAGGCCGGGCCGGCCGGATATTTTTGTTACGCTTCACCAGTTGGTTATAAAAGTAAATGCAGAAGCCCTGGCAAAGATACCGCCGGAACTTGCGCGAGATCCCCGAACCGGATATGCTTAAACCAAACTTAGGATTGCGAGTATAAAAAACAAGGAGTTTATTATGGACTTTGTAAAAGAGATGCGCCAGAAGGCTAAATCGCTGCAAAAAAAACTGGTATTGCCCGAAGGGACGGAACCGCGGACCCTTAAGGCCGCCCGGATCCTCGCGGACGAACAGCTTGCCGCTTCGGTAAGCCTCTTGGGGAAGGAGTCGGACATCCAGAAACTGGCTTCCCAGGAAGGGGTTAAGCTGGAGGGCCTCAATGTCATAAATCCCGCCTCCTCCCCCCTCGTTGAAAAATACGCCCATGAATATTATGAGCTGCGAAAGCATAAGGGAATGACCGAAGAACAGGCGAAGATCGATATCCTTTCCCCCCTGCGCTGGGGGGCCATGATGGTCCGGCAGGGGGAAGCCGACGCCATGGTCGCCGGCGCGGAAAGCACCACCGCGGACGTGCTGCGGGCGGGGCTGGCGATCATCGGCACGGTTCCGGGCTCAAAAACAGCCTCTTCCTGCTTTGTCATGCAAACCGCCGACCCCTCCTGGGGCGCCGGCGGGGCCCTCATCTTCTCGGACTGCGCGGTGGTACCGGATCCTACGGCGGAACAGCTTGCCGAAATTGCCGCAAGCGCCGCCCAGTCCTGCCGGGAATTCCTGGGGGCCGAACCCGCGGTCGCCCTCCTTTCCTTTTCTACCAATGGCTCCGGGGGAGATCACCCGGATATCCTCAAGGTAAAGGCGGCCCTGGACTTGGTTAAGGCGAAATTCCCCGCCCTCCTCATTGACGGGGAACTCCAAGCCGATGCCGCCCTGGTGCCTTCGGTAACCGATAAAAAGGCCCCCGGAAGCCCTGTCCGGGGCAAGGTCAATACCCTGGTATTCCCGGACCTGGGGGCGGGGAATATCGGCTACAAACTGGTCCAGCGCCTGGGCAAGGCCGAAGCTTTCGGGCCCTTCCTCCAGGGCTTTGCCAAACCTATCAGCGATCTTTCCCGGGGCGCTTCGGTGGATGACATCGTCATTACCGCGGCGGTTACCCTTTCCCGGGCCAAATAACAGGGTGCCCCGGTCCCGGAATTCCAGCCCCGGGGAAGGCGGCAAAGGGAAGGACCCGGGCCGCGGCGGGGAAAAGGCGCAAAACGCCGGGGATTCCGCGGGAAAGCAGGGGGAGGCGGGCCGGAAAAAACTTCTCCCGGCCATTCAGGCGGGAAGGGAGGGGAACTACGCCAAGGCGGTCCTGATTTTGGAAGAGCTCTTGGCCGAAGGCGACGCTCCCCCCGAGGGTTACCTTCTTTTGGGCCGGGCCTTCCACGCCCTCAAGGATTATTCCCGGGCGCTGGCGGCTTTTAACGATTACCGCAAGTTCAGGCCCCGTTCCCCGGAGGGTTATCTTTTCGCGGGCCGGACCTGCCTTGCCCTGGGAATGCCCCACCGGGCGGTTCCCCTGCTCAGAAAGGCCCTGGATTATAATCCCGGGGATTCCCGGACTATGGCGCTCCTGGGTACGGCTTACCTGCGGTCCAAACATTCCCAACTGGCGGTGTCCATACTGCAAGGCGCGGTGGAAAACGCCGGGGAGACTGCCCTTTCCGGGAAAAACCAGGGACTTCCGCCGGAAGAACGGGACCGGATCTACCGGGCCTATCTCAACGCCCTGCTTATCCGGGGAATCCGCCTGTGCAGAAACGAGGACTACCCCGGGGCTATACCGATGCTCCGTTTTGTCCTGGACAACGGCGGCGACAGCCCCCTGCTCCGGCTGGAACTGGGCAGGGCTTTCCGGGAACAGGGGAAACTGGAAGAGGCCCTGGAACACTTTTCCCAGGCCCTGAAACTTACCCCCGAAGACCCGGGCATCCGCTGGTACCGGGCTTCGGTCCTGATGTCCCTGGGCAGAAACGCCGACGCGCTCCGTGAAATCCGGATTATCCGGTCTTCCTCCGCCGGAGGCCGGGAAAATCTAATTCCGGATTTTATCCCCGATGCCGAAAGGGTGGATCTTTTCATGATCCGTTCCCTGCTTGAAAGGGGTGAATGGCGCCGGGCCGGGGAGGCCTGCCGGAACTGGCTGAAAAACCACGGGAACAACGCCCTGATCCATGCCTTGTACGCGGAGGCCCTGAGGAACCTTAAGGATTACCGGGCCGCCCAAAATCATCTGGAGCGGGCCCTGGAACTGGAACCCCGCCAGTTAGAACTCTGGTACGCGCGGATATTTATCGCCTGGGAAGGGAAGGACTGGGCCTTGTTAAGCCGGAGCCTCAAGGCCGCCCTGGCCTTGGGGGGGGATCCTGAACTGATTAACCGGTTTAAGCTCCTGTGGGAAGCCAAAACCGGCGGCGATAATTTGCGCGTTATCACAGGCTTGCAGGACGCCATCCGTTCCCGGGGGCCCGAACCGGATCTTATGTATGCCCTGGGGGAGGTTTATCTTAAAACCGGCTTTACCGGCGCGGCCTTAAGCTGGTTTCAAAAAACAAGGACCCTCCTTTCAAACCATGAACCCGCTTACCTTGGGGAAATAGCCGCCCTGGAGGCCCTCTATGAAGAGGATCCGGTTCCGGCCGGGGAAAAACTAAAGGCCGCCTATGCCGAATACCTGAACCGCTGGCCGGATAATCACGCCATACGCCGGGAACAGGCTTCCTTTCTTGTCCGGGCCGGGGATTATGTTTCCGCCTGCCGGGAATTGGAGACCCTTCTGGCCTGGGAGCCGGCAAACCCCAGCCTAAGACGGGTCCTGGCTTATGCCTACCGCAAGACCGGGCGTTACCGGGAGGCGGCGGTCTTCCTAAAATCCCTGCTTAAAGAAAAACCCCGGGACCTTCAACTGCTTTTAGAGTATTCCGGGTGCCTGGAACGCTCGGGGGCGGCGGTATATGCCGTTACGGTGCTGGAAAAAGCCCGGGCCTTCCTGCAAAAAACCCCGGATATACCCCTGGCCCTGGGAATTCTTTTTTCCCGCCAGGGGAAAACCGAAAGGGCCCTTGATTTTTTCCGGCAAGCCGCGGCGATAAACCCGCGGGATCCCCGGCCCTATCAATGGATGGCCTTTATTGCCGGAAAAAAAGGCCCCGGCGGGGAGGATAAGAAAAAAGGGAGGACCTAAAGAAAGGGAACCGGGACAAAAACAGTTGCCGAAAGGGGCAAAAGAGCTATAATAATTACAATTTATAACGATAATCTGGGAGGAAAATAATGCCGGTAAAAGCAATGGATCTATTCGAGGCCTACGCGCGGAATCAGCTTCCTAAAGAAGAGGGGTATGTGGTTTCTTCTTTTTTTAGCAATAATTCCGCCTATTCCATTTATGAAATTCTGTCCTATTCCGGGGTAAAGGCTATTTATCAAACCGATACGGGCCTGACCTTCCAGTCAACGGGCAAAAAAATCTATATTCTTATTGAACCTGCCACTTACCCCAGCAAGGCCATGGAGCCCTATGTACGGACAAACGACGAACAGATCCCCCTCCGGTTTAGCGAACTGGAACAGATTACCGCAAAAAATCAAAGCAAAATCATGATCGCAAAAAAACCTATCGAATCCTTTTCTTCCTTTACTATCCTGAAACCGACAGGGATGAATTTTGCCCTGGTTTTTTACCGGCTTCCCGATCTTTTTGATACTTTGCAGTTGTTTTTTGAAAAAACCCTTAACCGGGAAGCCGGAATTCCCCAGACGGACGCGAAAAAAAGCGCGAAAAGGATAGCGGAAACTGTCTCGGCAACCATGAATTTTAAAGGGGATTATTTCTAGATTTTACGGGCAGCCGCTTCCCCCCTGCCCAATTCCGCCTGGGCAGCCGCAAGAAGGGCTATGGGCACCGAATAGGGCGAACAGGACACATAATCCAGGCCCAACTCCATGCAGAACCGGACATTGTCCGGATTGGCGCCGTGTTCGCCGCAGAGGCCGCAGGCCAGGTCGGGCCGGGTAAGGCGGCCCCGTTCTACCGCCAGCGCGATGAGTTCCTTTACCCGGGGGTCCAGGGCGCTAAAGGGGTTTCCGTTAATGAGGTCAAAGCGGGTATAATCGGGCATAAAGGCGGTAAAGTCGTCCCGGGAGATTCCCAGAACGGTTTGGGTCAGGTCGTTGGTACCGAAGCTGAAAAAGCGGCCGTATTTGGCGATTTCCCCGGCCCCCAGGGCGGCGGCGGGAAGCTCTATCATAGCGCCAATCCGGTAATCCGCGGGTTTGGCCTTCTTTTCGGCCCGCAGGGTTTCCTCAATGTCCGCAATGCCCGTATAATCGAAACCTTCAATCTTTTTGCCGTAGGCGATAAGCTTTAGTTCCGACGCGTTCATCACGAGGGGAACCATAATCTCAAGCCGGACTTCTATCTTCTCCGAACGAACTTTGTATAGCGCCTCAAAAACGGCCTTGACCTGCATGGCGTAAATTTCCGGGTAAGAAACGGCGAGACGGCAGCCCCGGCGGCCCAGCATGGGATTAAATTCGCGGAGGGCCTCAATCCGGGCTAAAACCTCGGCCTTTGAAACTTTAAGCTTCCTGACATTGGTCAGATAGTCCAGGAAACCTTGCAGCTCCCCGGCATTATGGGGCAAAAATTCATGCAGGGGCGAATCAAGGAGCCTGACGGCAACTTCCTTATCCGCCATAATTTTTAAAATGTCGTAAAAGTCATTCCGCTGCATAACCTGAAGGTCCGCCAGGGCCTTGCCCCGCTCCTCTTTGGAATCCGAAAGGAGCATCCACCGGAATACATTGATCCGATCCGCCTTAAAAAACATATGCTCCGTGCGGCAGAGGCCAATCCCGTCGGCCCCGAAAGACAGGGCCAATGCCGCGTCCCGGGGAGTATCGGCGTTTGCCCGGACATGGAAGTTTTTGAGGAAGCCCTTGGAAAGGGCGACAAGCTCCGGAAGCCCCGACTCCCGGGGATCCGGCTCGATTAACTCGGCGGAACCCAGGTACACCGCGGCTTCGCCGTTAAAGGGCACATCGAGGGTAATGCAGTCCCCCTCGGCAAAAGCAAGCTCCCCCAGCAGGGCCTTTTTGCCCTTGATCTTAAGTTCCGGCGCAACCAGGGACACCTTGCCATACTGGCGGGCTACCACCGACGCGTGGGCGGCATACCCCCCCTCGGAGCTAAGGACCCCGGCGGATACTTCAATGGCCTTTACGTCCTCCGCAAAGGAAGCCGCCGCGCAGAGGATAAACCGCCCGTCCTTGCCCCGCGACAAAGCATTTTTCCTAGCCTCAAGAAGCGCTTCGGTGCTAAAATAAACCCTGCCGATAGCCGCCCCGGGAGCGCCGGCAATGCCGCCGGCCCATTTTTTCAGGTCTTTTACGCTTGAGGGATAAATAACGGGATGGAGAATTTCATTAAGCCGCAAGGGGTCAATGGCCTTTACCGCGTAGTCCCCGCCGACGACCTTCCGACCGGCCAGGTCCAGGAGCAGCTTGATGTCCGCCTGGACGGATTTTTGATCCGCCGGGCGCTGATCGATAAGCCAAAGGACTTTATTCTCAATCACAAAACGGATCTGCCGGAGTTCCTTGAATTTATCCTCCAGGGTCCAGGCGATTTTCTGAAGCTGTTCTAGATAAACCGGCCCGATTTTGTTGATGTCCTGGCCGGCATCCTGACCGGCGGCGTCAGCCCCGTTAAATTTGCCCCGGAAAAAACGACCCTGGAGTTTTTTTTCGCCGGTAACTGCATTGCGGCTAAAAAAGTCCCCCGACGAGGAGTCCCCGCCATAGTTGCCGTAGACCATGGGCTGGATCAAAAGCGCCGTATCCCGGTCATTCTGATCATCCATCCGGAGCATCCGGGAAATTTCCTCCAGGGCGGTAAGGAGCTGCTCCCCGGGGTCGTCAAAAAAACCTTCGGGAAAACAGGGGGCGTATTCGTCCATGTATTCGGCGGCGGTTTTTTTGCCCCCCTCCCGGGCAGAGCCCTGAGAAGCCAGGAGCCGGTCCAGGGCCGTTATGCGGGAAAAAATCTCCCCCCCCTCCCGGGAATTTCCCTCCAGCTCCTTAATCCGCTCTTTAATTTTAAGCAGCCCCCGGACCAGGAACAGGACCTCCTGGGCGGCAAAATCCCCGCCTGCCCAGGAGGCAAAACCTTCCAGGGTGGATTTTACCAAACCGAAATTATGCAGCGCGGGATAAACCGTAATGACCAGGTTTGAAGAAATAACCACCTTAAGGAGCAGGGGATTTTGGGGATCCCCGTATTTTTTCCCCACGATTCCGGCGCATTTTTCCAGCAGAAGCGCCAGATCCTTCTTTAAAAGGCCCGGTTTTATTTCGGAGGCAATTTCGGCATCCAGTATAAATCCCGGCAATACCGGAAAACCCAGGCCGGCGAATTGATTAGCCTGGCGGCCGCGGATTCCCAGCAATTCAGGAGCCGTCCTTGGGGGAATGACATCATGCCGGCTAAAGAAATGTATCCGCTTGTCCATAATGATTATCCTTTTTACTTCTGCCGCCGGCTCAAAATAATTTTAAAATAGTATTTACCGATCCGCGGAGAAAAGCCTCAAACCGGGGGCTTGCCCCCTGGATAAGGTAACGCTGTAATTTAGCCACATCCCTGATGTTATTTCCCGCCACGGTAAATTGTATGGTGCTTCCGTGCCTAACCTTGCCCCACTTAAAAAGGGCATTGATATCAAGAATCCGCTCCCCCTCATAATAGATATGAATCTGGAGATCAGGGTATTTGGTTTTGTAACTTTCTATAATCCGTTTCCAGGCCTCTAGGTTTCCATTATGAAAGAACTCATTCTGAACCGCCACGGAATACAGGGGGGTTATCCGGCTTAAGCCCTGGGGGCTTGGGCGGGCGGCAAACTCCGGCGCGGCGCTGGGGGCGGGGGTTTCCGGGGAAGGGTTTTTGCCCCGGGTTAATCCCGGGGGAATTTTCGGTTTCTTCCCCTCAAAAAGAAGGAGGGCTAATTCGGCCGCTTTTTGGCACAGATCATCCGCGGGCAAACCGGCCTTTCCCGCGTATATCACCAGCAGTTCCCTTTTTTTTAAAGCCCCGAAGGCTGCCAGTTCCCTGGGAACCTTGGGGTTTGCCGTCAATAAACCCAGATCGGGATGATGGTAGGCCGCGACAAGATCCACGGCTTTCCACTTTCCCAGTTCGTCCGCCAAGGCGGGGAGATCCCCGGCTACGGACCTTAAATTGGCGGAAGAAGCTTTATACCCTAATTTATCAACCAGGATCATCCGTAAAAGCAGGGCGATCCGTTCCCCGCTTAGTTCCTCATCCTCCGATTCAAAAAGAAGATCCCCCAAATTGTTATTTGTCCCAAGGGTTTCCACAATCGCAAGGGTTTTTTTGATATGGCGCACCGCGGCATTAAATCCCCCGCGGCTCGAAAGAAACTCCAGGCTTATAAGCTCCTTAGCCACCGGACACCGTCTCCCAGAAAAAACGCCCCCGCGTCCGGGGGCGTTTCGGTTTTGTCTACCGAATACAATGCATTAAACTTCCTTCAAGCCGTCGCCGCCGCCGTTGCGGCCCCGGCCTCCGCCGCCGGATCTCCGGCTGCCCCGGGCAGGTTTAGCGTCAACTACGCCGGCTTTAACCCGCTCTTTCCGGGGGGGAGGAGCCAGGGCCGGGGCAAGGGTTTCCTCGGTAATGTCGGCGGGGGCTTCTCCGGAATTTATAAGATCCAGATATGCCGTCGCGGGGGTAACCCCGGAGGGAGCGGCGCTTCCTGAGGGAAGATCGGAGAAGGACTGGTTAATATCCTCCCGGACCGTGGAGCGCCGGCGGCTGAAGGACGCGAAGGCCGCGTCCTGGAAACCCTTAGACACCCCGTGGAGAAATTCGTTGAGCACATTCGCCATGGCGTCCAGGGTCGCCTTTTTCCGCTTAATGGAAGTGATATCCACGTCTAAAA
>JAITRD010000093.1 GCA_031288575.1 Treponema sp.
CCCCACGGGGACCACCGTTTCCTCCGTGGCGGGGGTGCCGGCGGTTTTTACGGTCTGATAAAGCAGGTCTTCAAAATCGGCCCGCATCTTTTTATAGCCCGTGGTATTCACGTTGGCTAGGTTATTGGAAATGGTATCAATATTTGCCTGCTGCCCAATCATGCCGGCGGCGCCGGTCCATAAACTCCGTACCATGTATACTCCTTGTTATTAATAGGGGAAACTTCGGGAACTAGCCGGAGCTTTCAGGGCTTCCCCTTAAAGAACCGCCCTTCAACTTACTAAACTTGACCCACAATTCAGGCGGTAAATTTATTACCCAAGTACCGTTACCCCCTTTTAGGCTAAATTTGACCCACTTTTCTTGAGCAAGCCCGCAGGGGAGGGGGAAAGGCCGGGAAAAACAGGGACCTGCAAGCAGGTCCACGGAATTCTCCGCCGGAGCGCATCGAAGATAGCAGAGGCGGACTCTACAAGCATTTTTCCCGGCATTTTCCCCTCCCCTGCGGGAATTACACAGAATTTTGCGGGTCAAATTTAGCCTAAGGAACCCCGCTTTTCCTCTTTGGCCGTGGTAAACCCGTTGCCCAGCATTTCGGCAATAAGAACCCCCAGATCATCCCGGATGCTTATCCGGTAGACCGACATGGTTTTGCCCTTCGACAGGCAGGCCGATTCAGCTATAAGCCGTTTCCCCCTGCTGCTTTTAAAAAAGGAAATATAGCAGGACTGTCCCACGGTTATTCCCGCAGCGGCGCCCAGGAACATATTCAGGTTTGAATGAACCGCAAAGGCCAGATCCGCCAGGGTAAAAATCGCTCCCCCCTGAACCGCGCCCCCGGCGTTCCGGTGCATATCCTGTAATTCCATGCTGCACAACACCCGGTCTTCCTGTACTTCGTCAATAACAATTCCCGAAGCCCGGGCATACCGGTCGGCGGAGAAAAAATCCCTGATTTTGTTTATATCAATTTCCATGACCCCGATTATACCTTAGGAAAACTGATTCCGCTATATATTTCGTTTTTGGATTAATTTAAGCGCCAAGGGAAGGGGAGGTGCCGGAAAAGCCCTTCGCCGTCAAAAGTCCGGGCCGGGTTCGGCCTTTTGGCCCCGCCAGCCGTATTTTTCCAGATCTACCCGGCCGGCCTGGTCCGCCGCCACCCCTTCCGCCCGGAGCAGGGCGGTCTGCAATTCCCGGCCTTCCCCGGGGGGCAGGGCTATATAGCCGTCAGCGCGGATGATCCGGTGCCAGGGCAGATCCTGGGAACGGGCCAGGGAATGAAGGACCCGCACCACCTGCCGGGCGCCATTCGGGAGGCCCGCCGCCCGGGCAATATCCCGGTAGCAGGAAACCCTGCCCGGGGGAACGGCTTTGAGGGCGGCTATGATGCGGAGGGTTGATTCTACCATGTTTATAGAGAATAATAATAAACTGCTTAAAGAACCATAAGGAACTACCGCGAATTTGACAACCGCGGGTTTATCTGCTATAGTAAAGTGTGATTTTTGCCCGATATTTATTCTAAGGGGTGATGCGTGGTTTCGGTCCATGAATATAAACGGTTTGAAAATAGTCTCGTCCAGCAGGTAAAGGGCGTTTTTGCCTTTTTTATCAGGGGGATGGCTCTTTTTTTCAAAACCCTGTTCCGGACAATTACCCGGCGTTATACAGTGGTCCTGGTCCCGCATTCAGAGAAAAAAGTCTATAATCTGCAAATTTCTGTTTTTTCAATTTGTTGTTTTTTTCTGGTTTTAACAGGCATTATCGGCGTGATTTGCTGGTACGGCGTGTCCTATAATAACACCCGGGGCGTTCTGGTATCCAAAGACAGCCGTTTAAAAGATACCCAGGCAAGCCTTGACCAGCTCCGGGATGAAACGGCCCAGCTCCTGCGGGCCGCCAAGGGTTTTGAAACGGCCCTTGGCAGTACTCTGGCGTACTTAGGCGCGGACAGCGCGATACAAAAGACCGGAGACGCCGCTTCGGGGGATTTATCTTCCTTTTTTGATATTAACGAAACCCCCGCGGGCATACTCCCGGAGGTGGGAGATGCCCAGCGCCTGAGGGGGTACCTTTCTTCTGCGGTGGAACCGCTTAAGGAAATCGCTACCCTCCTCAACTCCCAAAGCGCCCTGCTGACGGAGATTCCCAGCATTTGGCCCATCCGGGGCGGGATTGGTCATATTTCCATGTTTTTCGGGCAAAACGAAAATCCTTTTACCGGGCAATACTATATCCATAAGGGGATAGATATGTCCACCTACCGCCAGGGGGATCCCATTGTGGCTACCGCCGACGGACAGGTAGTTGCCGTTGAATATGACCAGGACGGTTTTGGTAATAACGTAATCATCCGGCATAAGCACGGGTTTTATACCAGGTACGGTCATATGCTTTCTTTCCGGGTTAAGGCGGGCCAGCGGGTTCAGCAGGGGGAGGTTATCGGGTATATCGGGAACACCGGCCTTTCCACGGGCCCCCATCTTCATTACGAGGTGCATATTGGTTCCGATGTGGTGGATCCCTATAAGTACCTTAATATCCGTTCCAGCATTGCCCGAACCGGCCGGTAGCCGGAGTTTATTATGCCAGCCCCTAAGCATGAAGATTTCTCAATAAATACTATCATTGGGCCGGGAACCAGTGTTAAAGGCGATATTGAATCCGGGGGATTCACCCGGGTAGACGGCAGCCTCCTGGGCAACCTAAACGCCCGGGGCCGGGTGGTGATTGGGGAAAAGGCCCGGATGAAAAGCCATATAACCGGTACCGTCGTAACCGTAGGGGGGGTTGTTTACGGCAATATTTTGGCCAGCGAACAGATCCTTATCCTTTCCACGGGGCTGGTCTTGGGGGATATCATTACCCGGCGAATCCAGGCGGATGAGGGCTGCCTTATCCACGGCCAGATACGGGTGTGCCGGAACGACGCGGCCTGGGACAAGGCCGTAGCCGAATACCGGGATTTCCGGAGCATCCGTTCCGTGTTGTCGGCCTTTGCCAAAAACAATGGCTAAAGTAGATACTTCCGGCAATCCCGCCCCCCTGGCAAATTCCCTCTCCGCGCTTATCCCCGGCGTTCTGGGACCTCGCCAGGGGACAGCCAAAAAAACTAAAAACAAGGATAAGGCTTCTCCGGTTAAGGAGGAGGCCAAAACTTCCTTTAGCCGGCTTTTGGAAAAACCCGGCGCGGCCGCGGAGCCCCGGGAACTTCCCCCGTCGGAAGAGGCGGTTCAGGAATTACTGGACGGGGTCCATGCCGCGGGGGATAATCTTAAAAACCGGCCCTTCCCGGAAGAAATTAAGGCCTATAAAAAGGCGGTCCGTAATTTTTTGCACCATGTAGTAAGCTATGGGTTCACCACGGAAATACAAGCCGGGATTCCCCGCTATTTAAAACCCGGCTTTAAGGGGGACCGCAGAAACCCGGATTCTTTGGATCGGGCTAAATTCGTGCAAATTGAGGTAGTGGATCGCAAACTGGAGCAGTTGGCCGCGGGCATCCTGAGCGGTCAGATGAGCCAGTTAAAACTTTTGGCCGGTATTGAAGAGATTACCGGGATTTTGATAGATCTATTGCGGTAAGGAATAAATTATGGATGATATGGATATAGAAGAGGAAGATATTTCCGCCTTGGAGGATAATCCCGCCGAAGAAGCCCTGGATGGCGCCGGTATAATCGTCGAATCCGAAGACGCCGGGGCCCTGAGCCCGGATACCCCGGTTTACCGTTTGCGGCTCTTTTATTCCCATGAGACCTTCCTGGCCGCTTACCCGGGGGAGCCCCTGAGTCCCGGAAGCATGGTTGTGGTTCCCACCCGTTACGGTCAGGACTTTGCCCAGGTTATCGGGCCCATACACCGGAGCGGTCCCCAGGGGCTTTCCGAAATTACCCGGATAGAACGGCCCGCTACCGCGGAGGATTTGGAAAAATCCGCCGCAAACAGCCTGCAGGAGAAAGAGGCCTTTAGCATCTGTAAAGAAAAGATTGAGGCCCACAAACTGGAAATGAAACTCGTTTCGGTTCATTATCTGCCGGAGGAACCGAAAATTCTCTTTTTTTTCACCGCCGAAAACCGGGTGGATTTCCGGGATCTGGTAAAGGATCTGGTAGGCATTTTTAAAAGCCGGATAGAATTGCGCCAGATAGGGGTCCGGGATGAATCCCGGGTCGTGGGCGGCCTGGGGGTCTGCGGCCGGGGTTATTGCTGCCATGCGGTTTCGGACAAGCTCAAACCGGTTTCTATAAAAATGGCGAAGGATCAGAATCTGTCCCTCAATTCCATGAAAATTTCCGGGCCCTGCGGGAGGCTCCTCTGCTGTCTCGCCTATGAACACGGGTTTTATAGCGAGCAGCGCCGGTTTATTCCCCAGGAAGGGTGTAAGGTGAATTACGACGGGACCTTGTGGAAGGTTTTAGAGGTAAATGTGGTAACCGGTAAGGTTAAGCTCGCCGCCGAAGACGGCAGACAGGTACAACTGTCCGCCGCTTCCTTTGAAAAAGTAGACAACCGCTGGCGGGTGGTTGAAAAGGCATAGCCGCTAACGGGCCGTCTTAGCCAGGGCGCAAATGCGGCCGGCCATTTTATCCAGGGGAACCTGCTCCATTACATGGCCCAGCTCATAGGCGACCCGGGGCATACCGTACACCACCGCCGTAGCCTCATCCTGGCCCAGGGTCAGGCCCCCTTCTTTATAAATGGTGCCAAGCTGTTCGGCGCCGTCCCGGCCCATGCCGGTCATGATAACCCCCAGGGCACGGTTGCCGTAGGATAAGGCCACTGAAGCAAAGAGGACATCCGCCGAAGGCCGGTGACCGCTTACCTGGGGAGCGTCGGAAAGATGGACTATGTTTGCCAGGGACTTCCGTTCCACCTCCAGGTGCTTATTCCCCTGGGCAATAAGAATGCGGCCGGGGCGGATAAGGTCTCCGTCTTCGGCTTCTTTAACGTCCAGCGGGCAGATCCGGTCAAGGCTTTTGGCAAATTCGTTGGTAAACCCCGGCGGCATATGCTGGACCACCACAATGGGCACCTGAAGGTCGGCGTCAATCTGGGCAAAAACCACCCGGAGCGCGTCGGGCCCCCCGGTAGATATGCCGATGGCGATTATTTCTGTTTTAGCCGGTTTTCGTATAGGCGTGGGAGGAGGCGCGGGGGTTGCCGAGGCCCCCGGGGAAAGCACCGCCTGAATCCGGGCGGCAAAATCCTGGGCCCCTTCGGCCTTTTTGGCGGCCTGCGCTTCCGCAGGGGAGAGTGTTTTTTTCCCCTGAAGCCGCCGGTACTGGCCGCCGTAGCCCAGGAGCATCCCTACCAGGGTATCCTTTACCGAGGCGATATCCTCCGATACGGACCCGGAAGGCTTCTGGATAAAATCGCTTGCCCCCAGGGCAAGGGCCTCCATGGTTATCTCCGCTCCCCGGCGGGCTATGGAAGACAGGATAATCACGGGAATCTTTATTCCCTGTTTTTTCCGTTCTTTAAGGAATTCAATGCCGTTCATTTCGGGCATTTCCAGGTCAAGAACAATTACATCCGGGTTTACCCGGGGGATTTTATTCAGGGCAAATTTCCCGTTCATGGCCTTGTCGGCGACCCGAAGCCCCGGGGTTGCTTCGATCATCCTTGATATCAGGTTGCGCATAAGCGCGGAATCATCGACCACCAAAACAGCAATTTCATCGGACACGCTCGACCTCCTTTTTTAGATAAATTTCCTGTATAAAGTAGCCCATTGGGTTTTTACAAATTCAAATTTCGTATCCATTCCAAAAAGGGACTCCGAGTGGCCGATAAACAAAAAAGATTTGGAAGCCATAGAATCCCAAAACCGGTTGATCACCGCGGCTTGGGCGGTTTCGTCAAAATAAATAATCACGTTCCGGCAGAAAACAATATCCAAATTACGGAACCCCGAGTCATTTTTCAGGTTATGGTAGTCGAAACGGATCTTTGACATAATATCCGCATGGACCTTATACCCCCCCTCAACTTTATCAAAATATTTTTTAAGGTAGGAAGGGGGGATACCCACGATCCGGCTGTCGCTATAAAAACCTTCTTTTCCGGTCATGAGGCATTTTAGGCTGATATCGCTGGCAATAATTTCGAATTTATAGGGGGGAGGAAGAATTTCACTCATCAGCATGGCAATCGTATAGGGCTCTTCCCCGGTGGAACAACCGGCGCTCCAAATTTTCAAGATGTTACTGGACGCGGCCTTTTTTATTTTGAGCAGTTCCGGAACCACATGGCGTTCCAGGGCGTCAAAATGGGCCTGGTTTCGAAAAAAACGGGTTAAATTAGTGGTAATAGAATCAAGGAAATTTTTTAACTCCTCCTTGTTCCGGGAAATTGTAGCAAAATAGGTCTTTACTGAATCAATGCCCTTCTCCCGAAGCCGTTCTTTCAGCCGGCTTTCCAAAATCGAGCGGTTGGTAGCGGTAAAATGAATGCCGCTTTCATTATAAATAAGGGTACGGTAGAGTTCAAAATCGGCGTCTGAAAAGAACACTGCTTCTGCCATACTATAATAGTAAGGATCGGGCTTCAAAGTGTCAATTACACCTTGCGGCAATTCCAAAAGTAACTATTCTAAAACCGAAAAGAGACCTGATGTCCCATCGGGGCTCCTGCCGGCCAGGGCTCCTGCATTTACTTTTAACTTAAGCCGCTCTTGAAGTGTAACAAAAAACCGGCTGGGCGGGAAAAATCCCCAGGGGGCCACGCTTGCTTTGCACGAGAAGGCTTTGGCTTTGCTCCCGGGAGGGTCAGATGGTGCAAAGCTTCGGTCTAGGACCCATAGGGTCCTCTGCCCCCCTGGGGAATTTTGCCCGCCCGCCCGGCCTTATTGTTCCGTTTGGAGGAGGTTTAGGCAGTAAAGGCAGGGCCTTTGAGGGGGAAGAGATTTCCGGATGAGAGGGAGATGTCGGGCTATCTGCCGCAAGGGGGGGAGTGAACGGCTTAATGCTCCGCTGTCATAGGGTCTTTCGTTTGCGTCAAAAGTATATATTAAATGCAGTAGCCCTGCCGGAAAGGGGCAGGGCTCCTGCATTTGATTTTTATAACCCGCTCTTGAAGCGTAAAAAAATGACCGGCTGGGCGGAAGCGGCAAAGCCGCACCGTCCACGGAGACGGTGCGGCGGTTCTTTTTTATAGCCGGCGGAGCCTTCTGCCAGCCTAAACTTGACCCACAATTCGGGCGGTAAATTCATTATCCGAGTACCGTTATCCCCCCCTTCAGGCTAAAGTTGCCCCGCTTTTCTTGAGTAGGCCCGCCGGGGAAGG
>JAITRD010000291.1 GCA_031288575.1 Treponema sp.
GCCGGGGAACTTTTTCCCGCCATTTACCGGGCCCTTTCCCGCTGTCCCTGCAAATCCGGCTGCCCCTCCTGCGTGGGCCCCGGGGGAAACAAGGCGGGGACCGGGGCTTTGCTCAAAGCTCTCCTTGAATAACCATGGGCCGGAACCTGCGGGACCGTTTATCGCGCCTTAAAGCCCGGCCCGGGGAGGCTCCTCCCGCCGGGCCGGGGACCCCTTCTTTTCATAAAGAGACCCTTCCCGGAGAAATTCCTCCGGGAATTCCCCGGGGACTGGGGCCGGACTGGAGGGAGGCGGGATTTTTGACCCTTACCCGTTCGCTGGTTCAGGAATTCCCCGGGGAGCCGCCCCGGGCCCTGCCCCGGTCATTGGCCATCCTGATCCCCGATTTTCTCCCCCTTTTACCGGGCCTTTTGGAGCCCGGGGATCTGCTTTTTTTTGACCTTGAAACCACGGGGCTTTCCGGGGGGGCCGGTACGGTGGCCTTCCTCGCGGCTTTCGGTCGCTGGTCTGGAAGGGCCTTCCGGATCGATCAGTACCTGCTTTTGGATTATCCCGGGGAAAATGATTTTCTTGAGGCCCTGCTGGGGGAGCTGCAAAAAACCTCCTCCGGAAGGGTTTCCCCGGTGGTTACCTATAACGGAAAGAGTTTCGACGCCCAGATCCTCAAGACCCGCTGCCTTATAAACGGCATGGCGCCCCCGGCCTTCACCCATATCGACCTCCTCCATCCCGCCCGGCGGCTGTGGAAGCGGCTGCTTCCCAACTGTTCCCAGGGGGAAATTGAGGCCAGGATTTTGGGCCTGGACCGGACCGGGGATCTTCCCGGCGCCCTGGCCCCGGAAATCTGGTTTTCCTTTCTGAAATCCGGGGAGGCCGGGGACCTGGAAAGGATCGCCGATCATAACATAAGGGATATCCGGGGACTTGCCTCCCTTTTCACGCTCCTGACCCGGATTGCCCGGGAGCCCCTTAAAACCCGGGAACATTTTTTGTATGATACGGAAAAACTTGCCCTGCGCTGGCGGGAAATAAGCGGCCGGAAGGATCTTCCCTGGGAGGAAAGGGAACGGGGCCTCGGGGCCGCCCTGATCGAGGCCGCCGCGGACCAGGGCCATCCCCAGGCGGCCTTTGTTGCCGCCCTGGATTGTTTGAACCGGGGCCGTTTTGAGGAAGGCCGCCGCCGGCTCCGGGAACTTACCGGCCCGGATTGGCCCGGGGCCCGCGCCGGGCCTTATCCCGTTTTCCCCTGCTCCGGGGAACTCAGGGCCGCCGCCTGCCGGGCCCTGGCTATTGACGCGGAATGGCGTTTGAAGGACCGGGAGGGGGCCCTTCGGTATGTGGAAGCCGCCCTGGAAGAAAAAGAAATCCGGGAAACTTTAAAGCGGGATCTTTTCCGGCGGCGGCAGCGTTTGAGTATATTATAGGCAGCGGAGGCTGTTCCAAATATATATATAAGGAAATAAACATGACGATTAGGGTGATGGCCATTGAGGATTACGCCGAAGTTTATGCCCTTTGGAAAACCACGGCGGGGATGGGAATGCGAAGCCTGGATGATTCGGAAGAGGGGATAGGCCGTTTTTTGGAACGAAACCCCCGTACCTGTTTTGTCGCCGCGGAGGCAGGAAAAATCCTCGGGGTGATCCTGAGCGGTCATGACGGGCGGCGGGGCTTTATCTATCACGTCGCGGTAGAAAAGACGAACCGGAACCGGCATATCGGCAGGGCCCTGGTTACGGCGGCGGAGGACGCGATGAAAAAAGAAGGGATCCATAAAATAGCCCTGGTGGTCTTTAAGGATAACGAGCTGGGCAGCCTGTTTTGGGAAGGCTTAGGTTTTATTAAGCGGGAAGATTTGGTGTACCGCAATAAGAGCCTGAACCCTCAAAACCTCTGATTTCCCGGAGCGGATTTAACGGTTTTTTAGCAAACCTTAACTTGACCCTGTAATGGAGGGGGGCTATTATCTTGATATGATAAAAAAAGCAATTGAGCCGCGGGCTATCAATGTAAAAACCCCTCCCGGAGAATTAACCTTTCCTTATTTGAAAGTCCGGCCTCATATCCTGGTAAATTCCCCCCGGCGCGAGCCTCCGTTCAAACCAGGGTTATGCTTAAGATGCCGCGCGGCTTGCTGTGCGGAGGTTTAATGGCTCCCTTGACCAAACCGCGGGAGGGGGTTTTGTTCGGGATATCCCGTTCAGGCAGGCTGTTCTGGAAGCCCTATCTTCTGCTCCTGCCCATGCTTTTTTTTGCCCTGGGATTTGTGTATTACCCCTTTTTCCGTACTTTTTTATATAGTTTTTCCCGGGTGAATTTCAGCGGCGATATTACCGGCTTTGCCGGCCTTAATAATTTCCGGCGCCTCTTCCGTGATGCCGCTTTTGCCGGGACATTAAAAAACACCCTCCGCCTTGCCTTTACGGTGGTGCCCCTGAATTTTCTTTGTTCCCTGGGCCTGGCCCTCCTGGCGGCGCAAAAACGCAAAATAGGAATCCTTTACGAAACAATGTTTATGCTGCCCATGGCTTTGTCCATGCCCGCGGCATCCCAGATCTTCAAACTCCTGCTGGAACCTGCCATGGGGGTCCTCAATTACCGGCTGGGCCTGCAAATCGGCTGGTTTAGGGATCCAAAAACCGCCATGTACGGAATTGTGATGGTATGCCTTTGGGTGGGCATTCCCTTTGATTTTTTACTTTTCCTGGCGGCCCTGCGGAATCTGCCCGCGCCTTTTATTGAAGCGGCGACCCTGGACGGAGCCGGTTATTTCCGCCGCCTTCTCCGCATACAGATTCCCTTAATTGCCCCTACCATCCTCTATGTGGTATGCACCAATCTTGTTTTGGCCATGATGACCTCTACTCCGGTGATGATCATTACCGGAGGGCAGCCGGGCCGTTCCACGGAAACCCTTATTTTTATGATGTATACTTCGGGTTACCAGTCATCAAATTACAGTTTAGCCGCCTGCATCAGTATGGTCACCTTTGCCCTCACCTTCGGCATGGTATTATTGGCGATGTTTTTTGAACGGCGGGGGATATACTACGAATGATAAAAAATAAAACCCGCCTTTTTATTTGGGATATTGCGGTTGCCCTAAGCGGCATCCTGTTGGGGCTGATCATCATTTTTCCCATTATCTACGCGGTTTGTACGGCCTTTAAGGCCCGGACCGAGCTTACCCTGTTCCCGCCCCGGGTGTTGCCGAAAAGTTTTTTTTATGTGCAGAATTTTAAAGCCGTGTTTGCCATGGCTCCCCTGATGCGGTTTATGCTCAATTCGCTGGTTGTCTCCGGCATGGGCTGTGTTTTGCGTATTCTCTTTGCGATGCTGGCGGCCTACGCCTTTGCTTATTATGAATTTCCGGGGAAAACCGTCCTTTTTATGATTGTTTTGGGCACCATGATGCTGCCGGCGGATACCCTGGTGGTTACCAACTATCTTACCGTTACCCGGTTAAACCTGCTGGATAATTACCTGGGCCTGTGTATTACCTCCCTGGTGGGGGCTACCCAGATGTTTATGCTCAGGCAAAATTTTAAAACAATTCCTAAATCCTTCCGGGACGCGGCCTTTATCGACGGCTGCGGCGATTTCCGGTATCTCTTTTATATTGTGATTCCCATTTCGAGCCCGGTGATCCTGACCCTGATGGTGCAATCCTTCATCAGCTTTTGGAATGCCTATTTGTGGCCCCTTCTGGTTACCAACAAGAAGGAAATGCGTACCGTACAGATAGGCATTGCCATGTTGACAAATCCCATGGATACGAATTTTACCCTGGTCCTGGCGGCGGTGACTGTCCTGCTTTTTCCTTCGTTTATTCTTTTTTCGCTGCTGCGTTTGGCAATTGCGAGGGGAATTACCGTCGGGGCTTTGGTTGGCTAATGAATAACAGTGTTTTAACGGAAATTTTCAGAAACTGAAATTCCGGGGAACTCTGATATATTATTAAGGAGAAAAAATTGAGAACGAAGTTGTTTTTACCGGCAGTGTTCCTTTTGGCGGCGGTTTTGTTTTTTTCATGCGATTCCCGTAAAAGCGGCTCCGGAACTGTTTCCTCCGGCACGGGGGCCGCCCCTTCGGTTTTAGATCCCGCAAAGCCGGTTACCATTAGTTTTTGGCATTCCATGACCGACGAGGCCGGCACGGAATTCGAAAGCTATATACAGGAATTTAACAACACCCTGGGCGCCGAAAAGGGGATAATTGTGGAATCCGTTTTCCAGGGCCAGTACTCCGACGCCACCGCCAAGCTGCGCCCCCTTTTGCAAAACAGGCAGGGGGACCGGTTGCCGGAGGTGATGCAAATTGACGCCACCGGCATGGTGGATTATTTAAATACCGAATACGCCTTTACGGTGGACGACGCCCTGGCCCTTGATGGCGCCTACGATCTCAAGCAGATTATTGAGGCCCCCCTTAAAGCCTGGAACTACAAGGGCCGCCAGCTTGGCCTGCCCGTTTCCGCTTCTACCACGGTGATGTATTACAACAAAACCCTCTTGGACGCGGCGGGGATCGAAAAGGCCCCTTCCACCTTTGAGGAGATTATCGAAACCGCCCGTAAGCTGCCGGCGGTCAATGCCAACGGCCAGAAAATAACCGCCTTCGCCCAGATGCCCAATTCCCCTCTTTTGGCAAACTGGATTGGGCAGATCCCCGGCCGGGGGGTAAACGCCTCCTATATCGTGGATAACCGTAACGGCCGGGACGGGACGGCGACGAAACTCGTCTGCGATACCGAGGGAACGCTCCTCGGTTTTTTAAAGGCATGGAAGGCCATGTATGACGCCGGCGCTTTATTAAATGTCTCCGACGGCCTTAACAACCTGTTTTTGACCCAGCAAACGGTTTTTCTCACCACCTCTACCTCAAACCTGTCTTCCCTGCTTACCCAGATAGACAGCCGTTTTGAGCTGGGCTGCGCCTACTTCCCCCGGATAAACGACGCCTCCAATTTCGGCGCCACCGTATCCGGCTCCGCCCTGTTTATGTTCAACAAGGGGGACGGGGCCAAAACCGCCGCCGCCTGGGAACTGGTAAAATTTATGACCTCCGGCCCCGTCCAGGCCCGGTTTAGTGTTGCCACCGGGTATATGCCGGTAAATGCCGGTTCATACGGCGAAAGGATCTATACCGATCATACGGCCCGGTATCCCCAGGCGGAGGTCGGTTCCGGGCAGTTGAATGAGACCGACGCGGATATGATGGGCATTACCGTCGGCCCTTCCCGGGATTTTTATATGGAGATTATGAATCAGGTTTCCGCCATGCTGACTGAAAATAAAGATCCCGAACTTACCGCGGCCTCCATGGCGTCGGCGCTGAACCTGCTCCTGGAAGATTACCTCGCCGCCAATCCGGAGTAACCAGGTGCTGCTTTCAACCTCCACCAACATCGCCGCCTTTTTGCCCGACCCGAAGCAAAAAAACGGCTTTGCCTTTTGTATTGAGCTTTGCGCCCGGGCCGGTTACCAAATTCTGGACCTGAACCTCTGCGAGGCCATGAACCCCCATTCCCGGATGCGGGGGGACGATTGGGAAGCCTATGTGGAGGATATCGCCGAATTGGGCCAAAAATGGGGGGTCCGGTTTACCCAGTCCCATTTGCCCTACTACGATATTTTTGCCCCCCGCGAACCGGAAAAGACGGAGCTGATGGAGGAGCTGATCCGCCGGTCCATTCTCGCCTCGGGCAGGCTGGGGATCAAATGGGCCGTAACCCACCCGGGCACCGTCTACGAAGCCGGTCCGGATACGGGGGTTTCCCTGAAAAAAAACCTGGAGTATTTTTCAAAACACCTGGAAACCGCCCGAAAAGCCGGGGTCGGTATTGCCCTGGAAAACGACTTTGAATACCATTCCCCCCCTTACCAGCGTTGTTACGCGGCGGACATCCGGGCCCTTTGCGATCTGGCGGACGCCTTTCAGGATCCCCATGCGGGGGTATGTTACGATTTTGGGCACGCCAATTTAACCGGCGGTTTTCACCGGGAAAATTTGGGGATCATCGGGGAACGCCTCAAGGCGGTCCATGTCCAGGACAACCACTTTGTTCACGATGATCACCTGCTGCCCTTTTTCGGCAAAACCGATTGGGCCGCCGCCATGGCGGCCCTGGCGGCTGTTCCCTACCAGGGAGACCTGACCTACGAAATCCAGGAATTTGCCCGGTTTATGCCCAATGAACTAAAACATCTGGCGGTGGAACTTTCCGTTGAGATAGGAAGGTATCTCATCGGTTTGTATGAAAGGGCGAAGCAAGACCGGGAAAGGGAAGAGGCCCCTTGAGGGGAGCAGCCGGCAAAGATTAATCCCCTTTCTCGGCAAATTCCCGGATCGGCCCGGCGGAAATGCTTCCCTCCGCGTCCCGCCGGATATGGCCCCGCTTTCCGGTCAAAGGCCGGTTTATAGCAGGCTTACCGGGTCCACATCGGTCTCAAGGTAGACCCGGCTGTCCTTCCCCTTTTCGTAACGGCCCAGGACGGCCCGGGCGGTGCCGTGGAGGGGGCCCATGGAGGGTCCCCGGAGTAAAAGCTGCCGGCGGTGGTTTCCGGCGATGATGCCAATGGGGCATTCGGCGGGGCCCAGGAGCTCCGCCCCCCGGGGCAGGAGGGGCCGGATCAGGGCGGCCAGGCGGGAAGCGGCCCCTTCCGCCCGGTCCGCCTCTTTGGAGCGGAGGGTAAACCTGATAAGCCGGGTATAGGGGGGGAAACCCAGGAGTTTCCGCTGGGCCAGTTCAGCCTCAAAAAAGCCCGCCACGTCCAGGGCGCAGGAACGAATAATGGCGGGGTCCCGGGGCCGCAGGGTTTGGACTATCACCTTGCCGTCGGGGAAATAACGGCCCGCCCGGCCCGCCACCTGGACGATGAGGGAAAAGGTCCGCTCCGCCGCCCGGAAATCGGGCAGGTGCAGTCCCGTGTCCGCCAGCACCACCCCCACCAGGCGTACACCGGGGAAGTTGAGCCCCTTGGCGACCATCTGGGTTCCCAGGAGTATGTCAATTCCCCCGGCCTTAAAAAGATTGAGGGTATCCCGGAGGCTGTTTTTCCTGACGGCGGTGTCCGCGTCGGCCCGGCGGACCCGGAGTTCCGGAAAGGTTCGGCAGACCTCCTCCTCAATCATCTCGGTGCCGAAGCCGGTATACCCCGCTTCCAGGGAACCGCATTGGGGGCAGGCCCGGGGGGGAACCGCGGAATAACCGCAGTAGTGGCAGACAGCCCGGCCCATGCTTTTGTGGTAGGTGAGGGAGACCGAACAGTGGCGGCAGGTGAGTTCATAACCGCAGGACGGGCAGTGGTAATAGTAGGCGAAGCCCCGGCGGTTGAGGAAGAGGATAGTCTGCCGCCCCATTTGGGCGGTTTTGCGGATCTCCTCCTTCAGTTCCGCGGTCAGGCAGCCTTCGGCGCGTTCAAGGCTTACCGGCACGATTTGGGGAGGGCTGCCCCCGGAGAGGCGGCGGGTCAGGTCCAGCCGTTTGATCACCCCCTCCTGCATGAGCTTCCAGGCCTCCGCCGAGGGGGTGGCGGAACCCATCACCAGCCGGGCCCCCCGGGCGGAACAGCGGCGTATGGCGGCCTGCCGGGCATGGTAGCGGGGGGTATTCCCCGATTTATAGGAGCCGTCGTGCTCCTCGTCGATGATGATGAGCCCCAGTTCCCGTACCGGGGCAAAAACCGCGCTCCGGGGGCCCACGACGATCCGGACCTCCCCCCGGCGGATCCGCATCCATTCGCTTAAACGGGCGCTGGGGCTCATCCCCGAATGGATGGTAGCCGCCGCCTGGCCAAAACGTTTCCCGATGGCCTCGGCGGTTTGGTGGGTCAGGGAAATTTCCGGCACCAGGTAGATCACCGACTTTCCCGCCTGGAGCATAAATTCCGCAGCCCGGAGGAAAACCTCGGTTTTCCCCGACCCGGTGATGCCGTAAAGGTAAAACATGGGGGGCGGCGGCAGGGACCGGGGA
>JAITRD010000110.1 GCA_031288575.1 Treponema sp.
CCGCCCCCCCCCCCCCCCCCCCCCCCCCCCCCCCCCCCCCCCCCCCCCCCCGCCGCCCCCCCCCCCCCGAATAATTCCTTATGCTATAAGGAATTAGAGTATTGTCGCTTATTTCGCAAGAAAACAACCGCATAACGTATATAATAATACCGCAAGATGGAGAATTTATCAATAAGTATGAGTATTTTCTGCGGTAAATTTATTAGGGCCGTCCCGCTTTAGTTCTAGCCGGGAATTACACAGAATTTTGCGGGCCAACTTTAGCCTTTCCCCGGGAGGCTCTTTAAGGTACACTTAGGCCATGTCCCTTAACTGGAAGGAAATCAACCTCATCCTCTCTGAACTGGATTTGCCCGGTTCGCAGATTCAAAGGGTTGTGCAAAGTACCTACGATGTTATTGCCTTCAGGCTTTACGGGCGGGGCAAAAGCCAAACCCTCCTCGTTGCCCTAAGCCCCGGGGCCTGCCGGCTTCACGGGGCGTACCGGGCCGTTCCCAAAAACGACCGGCCCCTGCGTTTTGCGGAATTCCTCAATTCCCGGATTACCAACGGCCGCATTGAGGAAGCGGTACAGTTGGGGGATAACCGCATCATCCGGCTCAGGATCCGCCAGGGCGGCGAGGGATACCGGCTCTATATCCGGCTTTGGTCCAACGCGGCGAATCTTATCGTCACCGACGAGGAGGGAACAATCCTGGACGCCATGCGGCGGCTCCCGAAACGGGGAGAGGTAACCGGGGGCCGTTATAAGCCGGAGGAGGATCTTTTGAGCGGGCCGGAACCGGCGCGGGCCTATGAAGTGCGGGAAATTCCCGGCCCCGGTTCTTTTAATGAAAAAATTGACGCCTGGTATGCCGAGCAGGGGGGCGCCCTCTCTCTGGAGGCCCTGCGGGAACAAGCCCGGAAGAGCTTTGAGGGGCGTATCGGCCGCCTTGCCGCGTCCCTGGAACGGCTGCGGGCCAAGGAAGGGGACTACGCAACGGCGGACCGTTACAAGGAATACGGGGATATCATCCTGGCTAACGCGGCTTCCATAGCTTCCGGGGATGAATGGCTTGAGGCGGAAAATTTTTACGGGGGCGGGCGCATCCGGATCAAGCTGGAGGGGGAAAAAAGCCCCGCAGCCCAGGCGGAACACTATTATGAGCTATACCGGAAAGCCAAAAAGGGCCTGGCCGGCATAAGGGCGGAGATTGAATCCGGCGAGGGGGAGCTGAAGCGGCTGGAAGGCACCCTGGCGAGGCTCCTGGCGGAAACCAACCCCCTGGCCCTGCATAAGCTCCTTAAAACCGGGGGGATCAAACCCCCCGCAACCGTCGGCGCGGACCGGAAACGGCCGGGCCTTTCCTTCCGCCGCAAGGACTGGCTTATCATCGTCGGCCGGGACGCCGCGGAAAATGACGCGCTCCTGAGAAACCACGTTAAGGGGAATGATCTCTGGCTCCATGCCCGGGATTATCCGGGGGCCTATGTGTTTATCAAGCAGCGGGCCGGCAAAACCGTCCCCCTGGATATACTCCTGGAGGCGGGAAATTTAGCCCTCTTCTATTCCAAGGGGCGGAATAACGGCGAGGGGGATCTCTTTTATACCCCGGTGAAATTTCTCCGCCGGGCCAAAAAGGGCCCCCGGGGGCTTGTAATTCCCACCCAGGAAAAAAACCTGCACATTAAGGCGGATGAGGGGATCCTGAAAGAACTGGAAAATTGCCGGATCGAAAAATAATCCATATTTTCTTGCTTCCCGCCATAGGGAAGCTTAAACTTATAATTATGGAGAATTTTGATTTTTTTAAAGAAAAAATCCGTTCCCCCGTGGTGGAGGGATTGTTTTATCCCGATGAAAAACAAGAACTTGACAGCCGGCTCCGTTCTTTCGGGTTTGAAACCGGAAAAGGGGGAAACGCGGCGGCGGTCATCGCGCCCCATGGCGCCTGGGACATTTCCGGGGCCATAGCGGGGGCGGCCTTTTCCGCGGCGGGAGGCCGTTACGGGGCCCTGTCCAGCGTGGTCATTCTGGGGGCCATCCACAATTCCGAAGAGGAGGGGCTTTTTTTATCGGATTCGGATTATTTTGAAACCCCCCTGGGAAATATTCCCGTGGATCTTGAACTCAGCCGGGAATTGGCCGCCCGCGGTACCTTTTTTGAGGTCAACGATATCCCCCACCTCCGGGAACATTCCATCGAGGTGCTCCTTCCTTTCATCGCGTATTTTTTCCCCGCCGTTCCCATCGTGCCGGTTTTAATGGGAGGTTTCCGGTTTTCCCTGATCTCGGCCCTGGCCCGGGCCCTGCGGGGGGTCCTGGCGCCCCGGTTAGGGGAAACGCTCCTGGTTATTTCCTCTAACCTCTCAAAAAACAAAAACGACGCCTGTTCCCATGCGCAAGCGGAGGAATATATCAGCCTGCTGCAAAGGGGGGAGAAGGAATTTACCGCCGGCATCTATAACGGCCGGATCAGCGCCTGCGGAAGCGCCCTGGTGGCAAGCCTGTTAAAAAGCGGCCTTTTCCCGGATAAAAAAGCCCGCCTCGTATCGCCCCCCCTGCTTCGCACCCTGGAAGAGGACGGTCAGTTCATCTATTACGGCGCTATTTCTTTTGAATAGGCCCTATGAAGCTTCTTTTTATCCTCCTTTGCGCCCTGCTGCACCCCTTCCTTCCGGCCCAGGAACCCGGGGCGGAGCTGGTCCTCAGGGCTTATCAGCACACCTACCCGGACCGGGTAAAGGGGGTATCCCTTTCCGGCGGGGAATGGGCCATACAGGCCGGGGGGGAGGTCTTTTATTGGGCCGAGGGGCGGCTTTTACCGGCGGCCCTCCGCCCTCAATGGCAGAAATACCGGCCCTACGGGTTTTCCCCCTATCCCGGGGAAGTTCCCGCCCCGGAGGCCTATGCCCCCGGCAGGATTGAAGAACTCCGCCTTCAGGGAAAGGCGGAAGCCCGCGGCGGGGGGGCGGATCACTATTACGGGTTCCAGGCGGCCCTTTACGGGGGGACAAGCCGCCGGGAAATTGAAAGGGCCCTGAGAAAGATCCGCTTTTTAGACCGGGAATTAACGGTCCACCAGGATATTACCGGCGCCCTTGCCCGGATAGACCGGAGAATCCGGGAAATCGCGGCGGAGGACCGGGAAACAGCCGCCTTTATCGGCTCTATAAATTCGATAGGGGGCTATAATTGGCGGGAAATCCGGGGCACCCGGCGCATGAGCTACCATAGCTGGGGGCTGGCGGTAGATATCCAGCCCGCGGAATTAAACAACCGGGTTATTTATTGGTTTTGGGAACATAATCACAACGACAACTGGATGCTGGTTCCCCTCCGGCGCCGCTGGCAGCCTCCTGAGGCGGTTATCCGGGCCTTTGAAAACGAAGGCTTTATCTGGGGGGGCAAGTGGGCCCTCTACGATAATATGCACTTTGAATTCCGGCCGGAACTTCACGAGATAAACCGCCTTTTAGCCGCCGAAAGGAGCGGCGCCCCGGAGATCGCCAAACCCCCGGGAACCCAGGATCTGCACCACCTTTTCCCCCAGGGTTTCCCGGAGAAGGGGGCCTTTTCCCTTTGGGAGCGGATAGGGGCTTTTTTCCACTCTCTTAGGCTTAAATTTGACCCGCAAAATTCTGTGTAATTCCCCCAGGGGAGGTGAAAATGCCGGGAAAAATGCTTGTAGAGTCCGCCTCCGCTACCTTCGGTACGCTCCGGCGGGGAACTCCAAATATTTTTCCCGGCCTTTCCCCCTCCCCTGGGGGCTTACTCAAGAAAAGCGGGTCAAATTTAGCCTGAAAGGGGGGTAACACCCCCTTGGGCAGTAAATTTACCGCCTGAATTGCGGGTCAAGTTTAGCCCTCGCGCCTTATTTTGACAGGGCGGCCACGGCGGCGCCGAAAAGGGAGGCCTGTTCCACCGGGGAGATTGCGTAGGTACGGGGTTTTTCCGCAAAAAGCATGGCGTGAAGGTAGGACTCCAGGGCGGCCCGCATTCCCTTATAGATCATGTAGGTGGTTCCCTCCACGGCAATCCGGACCGGCACAAAGGGATCATACCCCGCCCCGACCCGTTCCACCGTGGCGGCGACCACCGCCGCGGAAAGCAGGGCACCCCGCTCGGTAACGATAGAGGTAAGATAGGCGAAGGACGCCAGGGCGTCCCGTTCATCCGGGCCGAAAAGTTCCCCGATTGGCCCCTCCGCCGCAAGGGGGGCATGCATGAAGGCGTTTAAATCCTTGGTTTGCAGGGCGGGCCAGGCAAGGAATTCATCGGACCTTTTGAATTGGAGCACCCCGTCCCGCACAGCCTGTTTTATAATATGGAAGGTCAGGGGTCCCAAGTAGGCCCCGGCGGAAAGCTTTTCCGTCGTAAAAACTCCGGGGTTTTTAGTGGTTTCGTCATATTCCCTGTCCAAAGCCCCCATGTACCGGTGGGCAAAATTGCCCGATTCACAGACCACAATCTGGGGGACCTTATCGGAGGCAAAACCTATCTTGGGAATCTCCCGCTCCGGGTAAGCCGTATTAAAGCCGGTTCCCAGGATAAAGCCGATGACCGGCCCTCCGGGAACGCCGTAGCGGTCCTCCCCCCGCAAAAGCCCGCCGTTGGCGGGAATCTCCGCCAGGCCCGAAAGCAGGGTTGCCACCGTATCGTTTAAGAGGACAATCCGGCCGGGGGCCTTTACCTTCCGCCGGGCCAGGGCCTCCCGAAGCCCCTGGCCGATGGCTTTGCCAATCACCTCCGGGGCATCTATCTCCTTGCTAAAAGCCAGGAGTATGCCGTCGGAATTCTCGGTCATCTTCATAGGATAGGAAAAACAGAAACCGATCCCTTCAATGTCCGGATTTTTTTCTATCAGCGGCGCGGTGAGAAGGGCGATCTCATCAAAAAAAGCTTCCGGGTCAAGGGGGCCCCGGGTCCCGGGCATGGGAACCTTTTCGCTCCCCTCGGCAAGGGCCTTCCCGTTTTCGTCGAACCGGACCAGGGCCGCCCGGAGGTTTGTCCCCCCCGCGTCCAGGGCAATCACCCTTTTCCCCGGAACCACCCGGGCAGCGGGGCTGATATAAGCGGGAATCATGGCTAAACTGGAAGACTGCCCCCGCAGCCCCCGTTCCATGTCGATCCGCACATCCCGAACCAGGGTAGCGGGATCGCAGATATCGTAATGAAAACCATAATACCGGGCAAATTCACTTAGACAATTGGGATCAAAGGAAAAACTCATAACGCACCTCGCCTTTTATTTAACAAACCCGGAGCCCCGCCGCGGCGGGGTTCCTTCCGGTTATTATTATGGACGGGGATTCCCAATTCCGCAAGGGGAACTCATTTAATAACCCGTTTTTCCTGCCAGCGGCCGTTCCGCCAGCGGGTAAAATAACAGACGCCCCGGACCACAAAATCCCCTCCCATGGAAAGCCACACCCCCAGGGGGCCAAATCCCAGGGGAAAGGACAAAAGGTAAGCGGCGCTTACCCGGACAAGCCACATGGAAACGCTGGCGACAATCATGACATACCGGACATCCCCGGCAGCCCGCAGGGCATTCGGCATGGCAAAACTCATGGGCCAGCCAATCACCATGGAAATGCAATGGACCCGCAAAAAGGTTTTTGCCAAAACCCGGGCTTCGGGGCTCAGGCTAAAGAGGCCGATGAGGGCATCCATAAAAATGTAGATCAAGGCGCCTATGACAAAAAGGGTGATATAGGCAAGCTTCATGATTTTGGCTGTCTCTTTTTTGGCGGCCTCATAATCACCGGCGCCCACGCACTGCCCCACAATGGTGAGGAGGGCGATACCGTAGGCCATCCCCGGCATGAACGAAAAGGAGTTAATGACGCCGGCAATGGCGTTGGCGGCAATAGCCATGGTCCCGAAGGTTGTAAAGATCCTCTGGGTTAGAAGCCGGCCGATTTGGAACATGGAGTTTTCAAGCCCGCTCGGTATCCCCACGTTGAGGATATTCCTAATCATGGGGCGGGCAAAGCGGATTTTATGAACCCCCGCCAGGGAGAGAAAGCCCTTGCGGTTATGCACCAGCAGCAGGGTTAAAATCGCCGCGGCGGCAATCCGGCTTAACAGGGTTGACAGGGCGGCCCCCACGACGCCGATGCGCAGGACAAAGATAAAAAAAGCATTGCCCGCGACATTCATAATGTTCACCAGGAGGGCGATCCGCATGGTTATTCCGCTGTTTCCCGCGGCCCGGAACAGGGCGGCATCGGCATTATAGACTGCTAAAAAGGGATAGGAGAGGGCGGTGATAAAGAAGTAAACAGCCGCCGCGTCCATGACATCGGGGGCGATTTTCCCGTAAAGCAGGGAGATAATGGGACGCCGCAGGACTAAGGCGATTCCCATAAGGATCAGGGATACCAGGGTAACGATATACACCAACTGTTTCGCCGCGACATTGGTGTTTTTTGAGTCCCGGCGGCCGATATACTGGCTGACGACCACGGCGCCCCCGGTAGCCAGGGCCATAAAGGCGATGATGAGCAGATTATTGATATTATCAACAATATTAACCCCGGAAACGGCAAATTCCCCCACGGAACTCACCATCATAGTATCCGCCGCGCCCATGGTGACCGCCAGAAGCTGCTCAATAATCAGGGGCCATAAAAGCTGAAAAAGCGCCCGGTTATTCCAGCGCTCGCTCATTGACGGGGGGTTCAAAAAAAGCGCCCGTAGGTCAAGGGGTTATCCGCTTCCTGTCCCGGGGGAAAAGGCTCGCCTCTTTTACATTGGCAAGGCCCAGAATCTTTTGGGTAAGCCGTTCGCAGCCGATGGCAAATCCCCCGTGGGGAGGGCAGCCGTATTTAAAGACCCGGTACCCGGCTATGTCTTCTTCTTTAAGGCCGAATTTGGGCAGCACCTCCAGGAGGGCGTCATAATCATGCTGCCGCCGGCCCCCGGTGGTAATTTCCAGCCCCCGGAATAAAGCGTCAAAGCTCATGGTACGGGAGGCGTCCAGGGGATAGGTATAAAAAGGCCGGTGGCGCCGGGGAAATTCATTGACAAAAAGCAGTTCCGTTCCCGCTTCCTGGCGGGCCCATTCGCAGAGAAACCGTTCCGCCTCGGGATTGATATCGAAGATCCGGCCCGACGCGCCGGGGCTCTTTTTTTGGAGGTCATTGGCAATTTTCAAAGCCTCCTCGTAGGGGACAACAGGGGCCTTTAAGACCTCCCCGGCATCGGGAACCCGGGCCTTCCACAGTTCCAATTCCGGAAGGTTTTTCCGGGCCAGCTCCTGAAACACATGGGCCAAAAGGCCCTTTTCCAGGGTTATTAAATCCCGCTCGGATTCGATAAATCCCATCTCCACATCCAGGGAGACATATTCGTTCAGGTGGCGGGGGGTATCGTGTTTTTCCGCCCGGTAAGCCGGGGCAACCTCAAAAACCCGTTCCAGCCCCGAAGCGACCATGATCTGTTTATAAATCTGGGGCGACTGGGCCAGGTAAAGCTTCGTGTCAAAATATTCGACCTCAAAAAGCTCGGCCCCGCCCTCGGTGCCGCCCCCGACCAGTTTGCTGGTCTTTATTTCGGTAAAATCTTCCCCCCGCAAATAGGCGGAAAAGGCCTCAATAATCGTTGACTGAACCTTGAAGATGGCCCGGAGTTTAGGGTTCCTTAAGGAGAGTGCCCGGTTGTCCAGGATAGCGTCAAGGCCGATTTTGGCCGGATCCCCGTTCACCTGGTAGGGCAGATCCCCCGCGGCCCGGCTAATACACTCCAGGGAACCTACCTTAAGTTCCGCCCCTCCCGGCGCCTTTTCGTTTAAGGCGGGAATGCCCCGGACCTTAATCACCGATTCAAGGGACAATTCCCCGGAAAGGGATGGCCCCGGAGAATCCCGGGATTCTGAAAAATCACCGGATTCCGACAATACCAGTTGTATAAGACCGGAACGGTCCCGGAGGATCACAAAGGTAACGCCCCCCAATTCCCGGATCCGGTGAACCCAGCCAAAAAGCTCAATCTCACCGCCCTGCCCTTCCGCAGCTATCCGGGCTAAATCTTTCGCAAGAACACGCATGGTTCCTCCCCGTCCCCTTATAATGAAACCATAAAAATATAAAAGCAAGAGCGCTTC
>JAITRD010000007.1 GCA_031288575.1 Treponema sp.
CTCCGGATGGTTGCGAGCGGCCTGGTGCCTTCCCTTACCGCCGAAGCGGCCCGGCTTGCCTCCCTGGGAGCGGGGGCCAAGGTGGTAAAGGCCTTTTCCTACGAACTTACCGATGAGGATATCGCCGAGATCGGCCTTTTAAAACCGGACATCTTCCTCCTTTCCGGAGGGGTAGACGGGGGCAATAAGGAAAATATCCTCCATAACGCCCGGATGCTCGCAGCCCTGCCGGCGGATTTCCCTATTTTGCTGGCGGGAAACCGGGCCGCCGCGGCGGAATGTGAAAAAATCCTCTCGGGACGGGAGCTCATCCGCTGCCCCAATGTTTTGCCCCAGCTGGGGAAACTCAACATTGAACCGGTACAGGCCAAAATCCGGGAACTTTTCCTGGACCGGATTATCCACGCCAAGGGCCTCTCCCGGGAACGGGAACTTATCTCGGGGATCCTCATGCCCACCCCCGCGGCGGTTAAACGGGCCATGGAACTCCTGGCCCAGGGCATCCCCGGGCCCTCCGGAAAGGATCCCCTTCCCGGCCGGAAGGGGATCGGGGAACTTGTCGCGGTAGATCTGGGGGGGGCCACCACCGACGTGTATTCCGTGGCCCGGGGATTGCCCCAGGCGGGGGAGGTTGTCCTCAAGGGCCTGCCGGAACCCTTTTCCAAACGGACCGTAGAAGGGGACATCGGCATGCGTTACAGCGCCGCGGGGGTTTTGGAAGCCGCCGGAGCGGCCCGGCTTGCCGAGCTTTCGGGGCTAAATGAGGAGGAGGTACTCGCCGGGGTAGCCCGGCTTGGCGCCGACCCCGGGGCCCTTCCCTCTACAAAGGAGGAGGAAGGCCTTGATTTTGCCCTGGCCGCGGGGGCGGTGGAAACCGCCGTTACCCGCCATGCCGGAACCCTGGAAGAAGTTTACACCCCCGCGGGTCCGGCGCTGGTACAGACCGGCAAGGATCTTACCGGGGTGGATAATCTGGTTTTTACCGGGGGTGCCCTGATCCGCAACCCCCGGGTAAGGGAAATTGCCGCCCGGGCCTGTTATAACCGGGCAAACCCCGGGTGCCTCCGCCCCCGGGGGGGCCGGCTCTTTATTGACCGGTCCTATATCCTTGCCGCAATGGGGCTTTTGGCGGAAGAATATCCCGAAGCGGCCCTTTCAATCATGTATAAGGAGATCCAGGAATATGGAATTTGAAAATAAACGGATTCCCGAGGAGGAATTCTATAGAATTAGAAAAGAGGTCCTAACCCAGTGGCCCACCGGAAAGGACGTGGACCTGGAGGAGAGCTTTGCCTACCATAAAAACCTCCCGGAGGGGAAGATTTTTTCCAAAAAACTCCTCAGGGCCAAGGCGGCGGGAACCACCCTGATCCAGCCCCGGGCAGGGGTCGCCCTTATCGCCGAGCATCTCAAGCTTCTTAGCTACCTCCAGGACAAAGGGGAAGCGGACCTTTTACCCACCACCATCGACAGCTATACCCGGCAGAACCGTTTTCAAAAGGCTGAAGAAGGGATCCAAGAATCGGTCAAGTTGAATAAGTCCATGCTGAACGGCTTCCCCGCAGTAAACCACGGGGTTTCCGGGTGCCGCCAGATTATCGAGGCCCTCAGCATACCGGTCCAGGTACGGCACGGCACCCCAGACGCCCGGCTCCTCACGGAGATCGCCTATGCCGGCGGTTTTACGAGTTACGAAGGGGGGGGCATTTCCTACAATATCCCCTACGCAAAAAACGCCGATCTGGAAAAAACCATCCGGGACTGGCAATATACCGACCGGCTCACGGGGATCTACGGGGAAGCGGGGATTCTTATTAACCGGGAACCCTTCGGCCCCCTCACCGGGACCCTGGTCCCCCCCTGCATTTCCCACGCGGTGGCGATCATCGAAAGCCTCCTGGCCGCGGAACAGGGGGTCAAAAACATCACCGTCGGTTACGGCCAATGCGGCAACCTTTTACAAGACGTGGCGGCCATCCAGACCCTGCAGAACCTTACCGACGAATACCTCAGGCAGCGGGGCCACGGAAACGTGGAGGTTACCACCGTACTCCACCAGTGGATGGGGGGCTTCCCCCAGGACGAGGCCAAGGCCTTTTCGGTAATCTCCTGGGGCAGCACCGTGGCCGCCCTGGCCCACGCCACCAAGGTTATCGTTAAAACCCCCCATGAGGCCCTGGGGATTCCCACCATGGAGGCCAATGCCCAGGGGCTGCGCTGTACCCGGCAGATCATCACCATGCTGGGGGATCAGACCGTGGACACCAATTCCCTGATGGACGAGAAGGTAATCATCTCCGCGGAAACCCGGTGCATCGTGGACAAGGTTTTTGAGCTGGGCGGGGGAGACATCGCCAAGGGAACGGTCCGGGCCTTTCAGGCGGGGGTCTTGGACGTGCCCTTCGCGCCGAGCCGCTTCAACGCCGGCAAGGTACTCCCCGCCCGGGACAATGACGGGGCCATCCGGTTTTTTGATCCCGGCGCTTTGCCCCTCACGGCGGAACTCCTGGAATTTCACAAACAGAAGATAGCCGCCCGGGCTAAATACGAAAAAAGGGCACCCTCCTTCCAGATGGTTATCGACGACGTATACGCCATCAGCAAGGGGAGGCTTGTGGGAAGGCCAAGTTAAGGTTTAGTTGTTTCAGGACGGTTTCAAACAGCCAGATTGGGAACCGCCTTTTTTATAAAAAAAATTTTTAAGTAGCGAGGAAGATTATGAAGATTGTTAAGGCGCTTTGTTCCGCGGGGCGGACGGGTTTCTTTTTTGATGATCAGCGGGCCATTAAAAAAGGGGCGGTAGCGGACGGGGCGAGTTATTCCGGGACACCGGTAACACCGGGGTTTCAGGCGGTACGCCAGGCGGGGGAATCCGTTTCGGTAATGCTGGTCCTGGAGGACGGGCAGACGGCCTGGGGGGATTGTGCGGCGGTACAATATTCCGGCGCGGGGGGGCGGGACCCGCTTTTCCTGGCCGGGGATTTTATACCGGTAATCGAAAAAGAGATCTTTCCCTTTCTGATAGGAAAGGACCTCGGCAGTTTCCGGGAAATGGCCGGGGAACTTGAGGGGATGAAGAGCGGGGGAAAGCGGCTCCACACCGCCATCCGTTACGGGGTATCCCAGGCCATCCTTGACGGGGCGGCGAAGTCCCGGAAGGAAATGATGTGCGAAACCGTAGCCCGGGAATACGGCCTTAATATCCTAGCCGAACCGGTACCTATTTTTACCCAAAGCGGGGATGCCCGGTACGACAACACCGACAAGATGATCATCAAGGGGGCCCCGGTCCTGCCCCACGGGCTTATCAACAACCTAAAAACCAAACTGGGGGAAAGGGGGGAACTCCTGGCGGAATATGTCGCCTGGCTTAGGGAACGGATCCTCAGGCTCAGGCCGGCTGATTCCTACCTTCCGGTCCTCCACCTGGATGTATACGGCACCATCGGCCAGGCCTTCGGGAACGATAATTTTACCGCCATGGCGGATTACCTGGAAGCCCTGGCAGGGACGGCCAAACCCTTTAAACTGCGGATCGAGGGGCCGGTGGACGTGGAGGAACGGGAGAAGCAGATGAAGGCCCTGGCGGCCCTTACCCGGATCGTGGATGAGCGGAAGATCCCGGTGGAGATCGTGGCCGATGAATGGTGCAATACCCTGGAGGATATCAAATACTTCGCCGATAACCGGGCGGGCCACATGGTACAGATTAAAACCCCGGACCTGGGGGGCATCGGCAATATCGTAGAGGCGGTGCTTTACTGCAAAGAAAAGGGTATCGGCGCGTACCAGGGGGGAACCTGTAACGAAACGGACCGTTCCGCCCAGGTTTGTGTTCACCTGGCCATGGCCGCCCGGCCGGATCAGATCCTCGCCAAACCCGGCATGGGGGTGGATGAGGGTTATATGATTGTCTACAACGAAATGCAGCGGATCATCGCCCTGCTCAAATCACGGTAATTTAAGGAGGAAAACAATGGCGGCAAAAGAAGAATTCCGGATCCTATCGACTACGGCTATCCTGGGGTACGGCTTTCCCCTGGCATCCTTTGAGGTGGGGATGGCCCGCAAACCCCATCTTATCGCGGTGGACGGGGGTTCCACCGATCCCGGCCCCTACTATCTGGGGGCGGGGGTCTCCTTTACCGACCGGGGGGCGGTTAAGCGGGACCTGGAGATCATGCTCAAGGCGGGGGTCTCCAACAAAATTCCCGTGGTGATTGGTACCGCCGGAGGCTCCGGAGGGGAACCCCATTTGGCCTGGTGCCGGGAAATAATAGAGGAAATCGCCCGGGAACAGGGGCTGCATTTTACCATGGCGGTGATCCACGCGGAACTGGACAAGAATTTTATCAGGGAGGAGTTCAACAAGGGCAGAATCCGCCCCCTGGAACCGGCCCCGCCCCTCACGGAAGAAGAAATCGGCGCCACCAGCCGTATCGTGGCCCAGATGGGCCTTGAACCCTTCCTGGCCGCCCTGGAGGACAGGCCCGACGTGATCCTCGCCGGCCGTACCTATGATCCGGTCTGCTTTGCGGCCCTTCCCATTAAAGAAGGGTATGACCGGGCCCTGTCCCTCCATCTGGGAAAGATCCTGGAATGCGCCTCCATCTGCGCGGCCCCCGGCAGCGGGTCCGACTGTATGTTCGGTTATATCGGGGAGGATTATTTCCGGGTGGAACCTCTTAACCCGGCGCGGAAATGTACCACCCTTTCGGTGGCGGCCCATACCCTGTACGAAAAAACCAATCCCTATATCCTCCCCGGGCCCGGGGGGCATCTGGATCTGCACGGGACCCAATTTGAACAGGAAACAGAGAACATTGTCCGGGTCCGGGGCACCCGTTTTGTTCCCGGCAAGGAAAACACCCTCAAACTTGAGGGTTCCAAGCCCATCGGTTACCGGACCGTTTCCATCGCCGGGGCCCGGGACCCTATTATGATAGCCGGGATCGACCGGATCATCGCCGGGGTGGAAGAACGGGTGGCGGATAATTTCCGGGGGAAACTGGAAAATTACCGCCTCCGGTTTAACATATACGGCCGGGACGGGGTGATGGGGAACCTGGAGCCCCACCCCGGGACCGAGGGAGCCCACGAGTTGGGGATCATTATTGAAGCCATAGCCCCCGCCCAGGAACAGGCGGATACCATCTGCGCCTTTGCCCGGTCCACCATGCTCCACTACGGTTACGAGGGCCGGCGGTCCACCGCGGGAAACCTGGCCTTCCCCTACTCCCCCAGCGATTTCCACGCCGGGGCGGTTTATGTATTCAGCATTTATCACCTCCTGATTACGGAGGACCCCGCCGCCCTTTTCCTCCGGGAAACGGCAGAATTTTAGTTTTGGAGAAAAGGATGAAAACAAAATTATCAGCCATTACCGATATTATCCGCAGTAAAAATTCCGGTCCCTATGAACTTACCATGGATATCATGTTTTCCGATTTTGACTGGTACCGGAGGGTCTGCGCCGCCAAGGTGATCAATTCCGGCCTTATTTGCGGATTGTATAAAATCAAGCCGGAGGAGATAATCAATATCATCGAATTTGATCCCGCCAAGGCCATCAAGGTGACCATCAAACGGCCCCTCTGTTCCGGAGACCCCGGGGAGACCGATGTTTACGGCGCCCAGCAGCATGCCCCTTTGCTGGATCTGGAATTTGAGCTTTAGGAGAATTCATGCCCTATTCGGACCGGATGCAAAAGAGCCATCTCTATACGGTGTTCTTTGCCCCCCGGGGATTTGAACGTATGGCGGATCTGGGGATGCAGATTGCCCAGCAATATTTAAGCCCCTTTGATAAACTCATCGGTTTGGTAGGCCTGGCGGG